>CAZOTM010000176.1:0-4877 GCA_964582675.1 uncultured Clostridiaceae bacterium | reverse complement strand
TAGGCGGCTGCTTCATTGATATCCGACCATTCGTAGTCCTTGAGGGCTTTGAATTTTTCCAGGAGGATGGCCGCCTGGATCGTATCCAGCCGTGAATTGACGCCGATCCGGACATTGTCATATTTGGACTCGCCCTTGCCATGGACCGCATAGGAGCGGATCAAGGCTGCCGTTTCATGATCGTTGGTAAAGATCGCTCCCCCGTCTCCATAGCAGCCCAGGGGCTTGGCCGGGAAGAAGGAAGTGGTGGCTGCATCGCCGAAGGAACAGCTGTACTTGTTGCCGATCCGTCCGGAAAAGCCCTGGGCCCCGTCTTCCAAGAGCTTCAAATTGTTTAACTTGCAGATGGCCTCCAGCTTTTCATAGTCTGCCGGCAGACCGAAGAGATCCACGGCGATGACCGCTTTGGGAGTGTATTCTCCCTCGGCCTTGATCTTGTTGATCATTTCCACCAATTTTTCCGGCTCCAGGTTGAAGGAGCGGGGATCCACATCCACAAAGATGGGGGTGGCGCCGACTAAAGATACCACCTCCGCCGAGGCGAAAAACGTGAAATCCGGTACGAAAACGCAGTCCCCCGGGCCGATCCCCCAGGCCTTTAAAACCAGCATCAGGGCATCGGTGCCGTTGGCACAGGATATGCAGTGGTCAACCCCCACATACTCCGCCAGGGCGTGTTCCAGTTCCTTGACCTCCGGGCCGCCGATGTAGCGGGCAGTTTTCATGACCTCCAAAACCCTGGCATCGATATTGTTTTTAAGCTTTAAATACTGAGCTTTTAAATCACGAAATTCCATATTATTTTTTCTCCTTCAAATTGGTCTCACCCGTCAGTTCATAGACCCGTCCGCAGGAACAACTAAGTTCCCCGGGCAGAACATTGCCGCATTCGCAGACCCAACCGCGCCTAACCGCCGGGACACCCAGCATCAGGGCATGGGGCGGCACATCCTTGGTCACCACGGCCCCTGAGCCGATCATGCACCATTCCCCCAGGGTGTGGCCGCAGACGATGGTGGCATTGGCGCCGATGGAGGCCCCGGTTTTGACCAGAGTGGGTTTGTAGCCCTCCCGTCCCTTGGGATACTTGGCCCGTGGCGTCAGGTCATTGGTAAAGACCATGGACGGGCCGCAGAACACATAGTCCTCCAGCTCCACCCCTTCGTAGACGGCCACGTTGTTCTGGATCTTCACCCCATTGCCGATCTTCACATTGTTGCTGACGTTGACGTTCTGACCCAACGAGCAATGCGCCCCGATCCTGGCCCCCGTCTGCACATGGCAGAAATGCCATACCTTGGTGCCCTCGCCGATCTCCACATCTTCGTCGATGTAGCTGGATTCGTGGACATAGTAGGTTTTATCATTCATCATATCAACCTTTTACCCTTTACCCTTCACCAGTTAAACGTTCTGTCCGGCATTGGCTGCCCTAAGCTTAGCCTTGACCTCGTCCACATGGGCTTTATTGATCCGGTCGTCAAAGCGGCCTTCAAAATCAGTGGCAGCGATGCCAGTCAACGGCAGCTTCACCGGTGCCCCCAGCCTGGCGGACTGGTAGATGGCCAGGACCAGTTCCAAAGCCCGCCGGCCGGCATACGCGTCGATATAGGGCGCCCGGTCGGTCTTAATGGCCTCAATGACATCCGCATAGAGGGGATTGTGGCCGAAGCCGTAGACATTGGGCGGGTTTTCATGGTATTCGGCTTTGACCGCTTCTGCCTCATCCTTCTCGTCCCGGAACAGCCACTCTTCGATGATGTTGACGCTCTTGCCCCCGGCTTTGACGGTACCGTCCCGGCCGAAAATGTAAAGCGTCTCCTCCAGGTTGGCCGGATAAATGTTGGTGGTGCCTTCAATGATCCCGTAGGACCCGTTGCCGAACTTAATGAGGGCCATGCCCAGATCCTCGGCCTCGATGAAGTCGTGGTTCAGGTTGTCTGTATAGGCCATGACTTCCGTGATCTCATCCCCCATCATCCAGCGCAGGAGATCGATGTTGTGGATGCACTGGTTCATTAATGCCCCGCCGTCCTGTTCCCAGGTGCCCCGCCAGGGAGCCTGGCTGTAGTAGCTCTCCCCCCGGTTCCAGCGGATATGGGCCGTGCCGTGGAAGAGATGGCCAAACCGTCCCTCTTCCACCGCCTCCCGGATCTTCTGGATGGATTTGTTGAACCGGTTCTGGTGGCAGGCGCAGACCTTGACGCCTTTGGCCTCTGACCGGGCGATGATCTCATCGGCGTCCGGCAAGGACAATGTGATGGGTTTTTCAATGATCAGGTTGATCCCGGCATCGATGCAGTCCAACGCAATTTTGGCATGCTTGCCGGACTCGGTGCAGATCCCCGCCAAGTCCAATTTTTCTGCCGCAATCATTTCCCGGTAATCCGTATATTTTTTGACCCCTTCCAAATGGAACGCCTTGATGATTTCGTCCATGTGGTCTTCCACCACATCACAGACGGCAGCGATCTCCAGTCCGTTCTCCTGGGCAGCGGCGATGTGGTTCACAGAAATTCGGCCGCAGCCGATCAGTCCGTATCTCATAAAGTTTTCCCTCCGCGATCTTACAGCAGATCGATCTTCGTCCGGTCGGTGATTTTCGCCATGGCGTTGCGCGTATCCAAGATGGCCTGGGCCTTCTCGTTGATCACTCCATAATCCATGACCTGATGGGCCGTGGTGATGACCACCAGGTCATACTCGGACACCTTGTCCATGGGCAGCTCGGCCAATCCCTGGTGCTTCTCCCCCTTGAACTTGTATTCGGTGATATAGGGATCAAAATACTCGATCTGTGCACCCTCTTTCTTAAAGATGTCAATGACCTTCAATGCCGGGGACTCCCGGTAATCATCGATGTCGTTCTTGTAGGCTACGCCCAATATCAGGACCTTGGAGCCGTTGAGGGCTTTTTTGGACCGGTTTAACACCCGGGACGCCCGCTCCACCACATAGTAGGGCATGTAGTTGTTGATCTCACCGGAAGTCTCGATGAGCTTGGTATGATAATCAAATTCCCGGGCCTTCCAGGTCAGATAGTAGGGATCCAAGGGGATGCAGTGCCCGCCCAGGCCGGGGCCGGGATAAAAGGCCTGGAAGCCGTAGGGCTTGGTCTTAGCCGCATCGATGACTTCCCAGATGGAAATCCCCATCTTGTCGCAGATGATGGCCATTTCATTGACCAGACCGATGTTGATGTTCCGGTAGGTGTTTTCCAGGATCTTTTCCATTTCGGCCACTGCCGGAGACGACACCTCGTGGATATCTCCCTCCAGGACCTCCCGGTAGACTGCGGCGATGACCTCAGTGGCATCCTTGCCGATCCCGCCGACGACCTTGGGGGTGTTCTTGGTTTTAAAGCTCTTATTGCCCGGATCCACCCGTTCAGGGGAGAAGCCCAGATAGAAGTCTTCGCCGCAGACGAGGCCTGACCCCTTCTCCAGGATAGGCTTCAACAGTTCTTCCGTGGTCCCCGGATACGTCGTGGACTCCAACACCACGATGCTGCCTTTTTTCAGGTATTTGGCAATGGATTCCGCCGAGCTTCTGACATAGGAGATGTCGGGCTGCTGATGATCGTCCAAGGGCGTGGGCACGCAGATGGCAATGAAATCCACATCCCCTACAAAGGAAAAATCGTTGGTAGCCTTAAGCATGCCGCTCTCGACGATTTTCTTCAGATCGTCATCCACCACATCGCCGATGTAGTTGTGGCCTTCGTTGACCATGGCCACCTTTTCGTCCTGGACATCAAAGCCGATGGTCTTGTAGCCGGCCTTGGCTTTTTCCACCGCCAGGGGCAGTCCCACATAACCCAGTCCGACAACCCCCACCGTGATCTGCTTATTTCTGATTTTTTGCAGCAATTCGTCTTTAATCATATTATTTCTCCTTTTTATTGAAAAGATTCGAAAATTTCTTCCCCAATTGATTGTAGTGATGATGTTCCCTGACATATTGGATGGATTCTTCCCGTATCTTGGTTTTTTCTGCTTCGGTCAAAGTCATTGCCTTCAGGATCCCTGCGGCAATCGCCTCGGGATTTTCCGCTTGGCACTCAATGGTGTTCCCCAGGTAGTTCATGGGGCTGTGCTTCGTGTCGAAGGCATTGATGATGGGTGCGCCCACCAGCATATAGTCGAAGATCTTGTTGGCCGAGACCCCGTATTCGTAGAGCTTGCTCTTCATGGACCCGATGTAGAGGGCGTCCATGAGCTTTAACGTGGCAGGGACCTTATGCTTTTCGATGGCCGGTACGAAATGGACATTGTCCAGGTGATGAGATGCCTGATAGGCCAGCAGCTCCGCCTTTAGGATCCCCTCGCCGATGACCACTGCGGCCACCCGGTCATTGTCCTTTAGAACCGCCATGGCCTCCATAAAGACCGCCATGGCATTGCTGACGGAAATCCCCCCGGCATAGCCGACGATGAATTTTCCTTCCGCCTTCAGGCGCTGGACCAGCTCCCTCACCGCCGCATCGGGCTGGCCGGCGTCGGCCTCGTCAAACATCGCTGCGGTGAGCCCGTTGGGGATGTTGACGACCTCGGTTTGAGCGCCCAGGCTGCGGATATAGGGCTCCGTATTGGGAAGGATGGAGACGATATAGTCCGAATGCCTGTAGGCGCTGATTTCAGCCGCCTGGAGCAGCCGGATGAAGGGGTGGTTTTTGGAAAAGCCCCCCAGTTCCATGGGGGATAGGGGCCACAGGTCATGGATCTCATGGATCAGGACCGCCCCGGTCTTCTTTTTGATGCGCTGACCGATGTAGGTATCCAGGGGATAGGTGGAGGAACAGATGACCACATCCGGTTTAAACCGCTTGATGATATCATCGGCATGGAGCATGCCCTTGCCGATGAATTCAAACATGG
>CAZOTM010000175.1:0-4902 GCA_964582675.1 uncultured Clostridiaceae bacterium | reverse complement strand
GTATTGATCATGGTGATGCCGTCGGCGCCGCCATCTTCAACTGCCCTGGCCATGGGCCGGATATCCGTGACATTGGGGGACAGCTTCATATAAATGGGCTTGTCCGTGACGCTCTTGAGTTTTCTCGTCAAGTCGTAGGCTACCCCGGGGTCCTGGCCAAAAGTGATGCCGCCGCACTTGACGTTGGGGCAGGAAATATTGATTTCCAGGGCGCCGACATTGGTTGCCCGGCCGATCCGCTCCGCTACATATAAATAGTCATCCTCGGTATAGCCTGCCACGTTGGCAATGATGGGGATGGGGTATTGTTCCAGCCACTTCAGCTCCGCTTCCACATGGTCGATGCCGGGATTCATCAGCCCGATGGCGTTGAGCATCCCGCCGGGGGTCTCCGCCACCCGGGGCATCTTGTTGCCCTCTCTGGGCTCCCTGGTCACAGCCTTGATCATGATGGACCCCAGGAGGCCCAGGTCGTAAAATTCTGCAAACTCCCGGCCGAAGCCGAAGGTCCCCGATGCCGGGATCACCGGATTCTGCAAAGCCAATCCGGGCAAGTTCACACTCAAATCGATTTTATTCATAGACTGCTTCCCCCATTTTAAACACCGGCCCATCCTTGCAGACCCGTTTCAAGCCGTCTTTGGTCCTGGTCATGCAGGCGTAGCAGGCGCCGATCCCGCAGGCCATCCGCTCTTCAAAGGAAAGGTAGCCCGGTTTGCTGTCCCGGTACTTTAAATCAATGGCCTTGAGCATGGGCAAAGGCCCGCAGCCATAGAGGACATCAAAGGTTATGCCATGATGTTCGGCCCCCATGGCCACATTGCCATGGAATCCGCAGCTTCCGTCGTCGGTGCAAATATACGTATCCCCCAGGGCCGCAAATTCTTCCCGGGCAAAAATGGATTCACTATCCCGGAACCCCAACACTGATACCACTTCCCGGCCCTCTGCCTTCAGCCGTTTCCCCAGCTCGTAGAGGGGCGGCACGCCCACCCCGCCGCCGATGAGGCGAACCTTGCCCGGTTCCGCAAAAATGGGGAAGCCGTTGCCCAGAGGGCCCATAACGTCCAGGTGGTCGCCGGCCCTCACCCTGGATAATTCCAGTGTGCCTTCCCCCATGATTTTATAGATGACGGTGACGATCCGTGCCACTTCATCATACTCAAAAATCGAGATGGGCCGCCGCAAAATGAACAGGCCGCTGTTGAGCCGGATGTTCAAAAAGGTGCCGGCCGGGTAGGCAAACTCCCCGTCTCCCGAATCAAGCCTTAACTTATAGGTATCCTTCGCAATCTTATCATTGGCCAAAACCTTCATCAGGCTGATTTTCTTATATTCCAAGTTTATCCCTCCCCATGTTTATCACTCCCCAAACTGATCCCCAAGCTGATCCCCAAGCTGATCCCCAAGCTGATCCCCAGGCTGCTCCCCAGGCTGCTCCCCAAGAATTTTCCCGTCGCTGACGATTTTGTTCCCGCCCAGATACACGCTGTGGATCCGGCAGTCCGAACGCCAGCCCTGGAAGGGGGTATTTTTCCCCAGGGAGTAATGCTGCTCTTTATCCACGATAAAGCCCTGATGGAGATCGATGACGGTGATATCCGCCGGATAGCCTGCCTTCAATTGGCCGGCCTTTAATCCCATGACCTCCGCCGGTCCCCTGGTCAGGGCATTGACCAAGGTGGCTAAAGTTATCAAGCCCGTCTTCACAAGATGTGTATACAATAATGGAAAGGCTGTTTCCAGGCCGGTTATGCCAAAGGCCGAGCCCTCCAGGCCTTTGCTTTTTTCACTTTCCGTATGGGGGGCATGATCCGTGGCGATGCAGGTTATGGTATGGTCGTTCAAGCCTTCGATCAAGGCCTGCCGGTCCCGTTCCTCCCGCAAAGGCGGATTCATCTTGTAATTGCCATCTTCTTTAAGATCCGCCTCCGTCAGGAGAAGGTGATGGGGAGTCACTTCCCCCGATACCCGCTGCCCCCAGGCTTTGGCCAGACGGAGCAGGTCCACTGTTCGGAATGTGCTCATATGGCAGAGATGGTAGCGGCAGTCCAGATCCCCCGCCATAATCAGGTCCCGGGCAGTCTGGACATCCTCCACCGCCCGGGCGATTCCCCGGTGGGCGTGGGTCCTGGCATAGGGTCCCTGGTGGATGTAGCCTTTTTCCAGGAGGCTTTCCTCTTCGCAGTGGGCGGCGATGATGCCGTCCACTGCGGCAACCCCTTTCATGGCCTCATACATCATTCCGATGTCCTGCACCCCTCTCCCGTCATCCGTATACCAGGGGGAACCCGCTTCGGCCATCCCCTTAAAATCAACCAGCTCCAAACCCTTTTCCCCCCGGGTGATGGAAGAATAAAACTGCGTCCTGACCAGGGCATCCTTCCGGGCCAAGTCCTTCAGATCCTTCATCCGCTCCGGAGTATCCGGTACCGGGTTGGTGTTGGGCATGGCAAACACCGTGGTGAACCCTCCGGCAGCGGCAGCCCTGGTGCCGGTCCTGATGGTCTCCTTAGTGGTAAACCCCGGTTCCCGCAAGTGGACATGGAGATCGATGAACCCTGGCGTCACCAGCCTGCCTTCCATATCCTCCCGGGGACAATCCGCTTGGATATCCGCACCAATCTGTTTGATCAATCCATCCTCTATCAGGATATCCACCAATTGGTATCCATCAGCTTCATTTACTACATGGCAATTTTTAAGAAGCAGCATATGACCCTCCATTTTGCATAAACCCTCCGACCAGGCTATAAAATGCAGGGTGTCCCCAGCTTGAAACACCCCGCATTTTTACCCCGGACTATCTTCCGGGGACGGCTAACCTGGAACTGATCTTTTTTCCCATTTCTTTCATGATTTATCATCAGCCTGGCTTTGTCAATATATTCTCCCGGCCTGGTTAATTCCGGGACAATCCCAGAGAGGTACTCCCACTTGGAATTGTCATTGTTTGCTCTGTATTTTATTCCCTGTTTGCTCCGTGTTTGCTCACGATCCGCTCACGGTTCGCCCTGCACTTCTTATCTATAATCTGTCCCACAGCTTCTGGGACAACCGCCGGGTTTCGGCCATGATCTTAGCATGGTCCACCGTCAAGATGACCCGGTCCTTCATGACAAAGCGGCCGTTGATCATGGAGTCCTCCACCTGATAGCCGGCCATCCCGAATAAAATATGGCCGCCCATGGTCTTGTCATTCAAGGGAGTGACCGGATCATACTCGAGGACGATGAGGTCCGCATAGGCTCCCGCTTTGAGGACGCCCAGGGGCTGGTTGAAGTAGTTTTGGAGGATCCTGGGATTATTGTCAAATTGCAGCTTCAGGGCATGGGAGAAGCCGACGGTGGGATCTCCTAAGGCGTGGGACTGGAGGATCTTGGCGACCTTTAAGGATTCAAACATGTCGTTGGTGTAGGCATCCGTTCCCAGGCCCACCCGGATCCCCTTGTCCAGCATCCTGACCACCGGGGAATAACCCACCGCATTGCCCATGTTGGACTCCGGGTTATGAACTACGGTGGTATCCGTTGCCTTGATGATCTCCAGCTCCGCCTCATTGGCATGGACACAGTGGACGGCGATGGTCTTCGGCCCTAAAATGTCAAACTTATTGAGCCGTTCCACCACCCGCATGCCGTGATTTTTGACTGCATCGTCTTCATCGTCGGTGCCTTCCGCCACATGGATGTGGAAGCCTGAATCCAGGCCTGCCATTGCCTCCCGGCACTCCAAGAGCGTCTGGTCGGACAGGGTGAAGGAGGCATGGAGGCCGAATAAGCCCTTGATCATATCGGTTTTATCCTCGCTGCAGTACTTGATGAAGCGGACATTTTCGGCGATCCCCTGCCGGGCAATGTCCACCCCGTCCCGGTCGGAGGTCTCATAGCACAGGCTGGCGCGAATGCCCAGGTCTTTGGCAGCCTCCGCCAGGGTGAACAAGCTGCCGGGGACGGCATGGGGACTGGCATGATGATCGATCAATGTGGTGACGCCCAGCCGGATGGATTCACTCATGGCGGCATAGGCGCTGTAGCGGTTGTCTTCCTCCGTCAGTTCCTTGTCCAGATGCCACCACATATTCTCCAGGATCTTTAAAAAATTGGGGGTGGGCTTGGATGGGCCAAACCCCCTGGCAAAGGCGGAATAGATGTGGGTATGGGCGTTGATCATCCCCGGCATGATGAGCCGGCCGCGGACATCGTAGACTGCCTCCTGGGGAAATTGCCGCTTCAGGGTTTGAAAATCGCCCACTGCCCTGATTGTATTGCCGTCGATCAGCCCCCCGCCGTTTTCAATGTATGGTTCCAAAGGATCATTGCTGATCAGTCTTCCGTTGCCGATGATCATGGTTTGCCTCCAAATTCGACCAGGAGATAGGCATAATGCTCAATGATGGTTTCAGTCATTTCCCTGAATCGGTCATCCCTTATTTCCGCCAGTTGGGTTTCTTCCACCCTGCCGTCCTCATACCTTGTATATACCTGATCCCTGGAAGCAATGTATACCCCGCAGTTCTCCGATTCATGGAAATCCGCCAGACAGCCGAACAGTGTGAACTTCGCCTGGTAGGGGGCATCGGCATGGGGACAGAAGGTGTCACAGTTGCCGCATTCGTTGCACATATAGTCCACGTGGAGGATCTGGTGGAGATCACCCTGGGAGGGGATCCTGATGGGGACGTTGGCCCGGTTTGGACAGACTTCAGCGCAAACTTCGCATATGGCATTACAGGCGAGGCAGCGCTTGGCTTCCGCCATCCCCTCCCTGGGCGGGGTCAGAATGGCCTTATTGCCGTAGATCCGCTCCCAAGAGCTGTCCAATCTGGCGGGCATGATCTCATAGTCGGGTTTTTCCCGGCGGATGATTTCCAGGGCTGCATCCTTGGCGTAAGCCATGGCA
>CAZOTM010000174.1:0-4920 GCA_964582675.1 uncultured Clostridiaceae bacterium | reverse complement strand
GCCAGAACGGCCACATCGCCTTCAACGAACCGGCCGAAAATCTCACCTTGCCCACGCATGTCGAGACCTTGACGGATGACACCATCGAAGCCAATTCCCGGTTCTTCCAACGGAAGGAAGATGTGCCTACCAAAGCCATCACCATGGGCATCCGCTGCATCATGCGGGCAAAAACCATCATATTGATCGCCACGGGGGAAGCCAAGCAGGAAGCGGTTAAAAATTTAATGAACGACTATATTTCTGCCAATAACCCATCCAGCGTATTAAAACTCCATGACAATGCGATAATAATCACAGATAAAGCGGCCTACGGCGATAACTAAAACCCAAGGCAAGGCAAAGATATCATTTCCGGCCGGTGAAAAGAGGTGGCATATGGCTAAAACCAAGACGGTGTTCGTTTGTTCCCAGTGCGGATTTGAATCAGCCAAGTGGGTGGGCCGGTGTCCCGACTGCAGCAGCTGGAATTCCTTCACGGAGGAAGTCAGGCTCCCGGAAGTCAAGGATAAAATGGTGAAATCCGCCGGGGTATCCAGCAAAAATGCCCCGAGGCAGATCAAGGACATCACCTCCTCGGAGGGCGAGCGTTATACCACCGGGATCGAGGAGCTCAACCGGGTATTGGGGGGCGGTCTGGTAAAAGGCAGCCTGACTTTGATTTCCGGGGATCCCGGGATCGGCAAGTCCACCCTGTTATTGCAATGTGCCGGCAACATCGCCAAAACCAACGGCACTGTCCTGTATGTATCCGGGGAAGAGTCGGAGGAGCAGATCAAAATGCGCGCTGACCGGCTGAAGGTGGATACGGAGGCCCTATACATCGTCTCCGAGACCCAGGTTTCTCTGATCGACCAGCATATCCACGATCTGAGACCGGTCTTTGTTATCATTGACTCCATCCAGACCCTGTTTTCCGATAAACTGACCTCCGCTCCGGGGTCAGTCTCCCAGGTCCGGGAATGTGCATCGGAATTGATGCGGATCGGCAAAACCATGAATATCCCGCTGTTCATTGTCGCCCACGTCACGAAGTCCGGCGAGCTGGCCGGCCCCCGGGTATTGGAGCACATGGTGGATACGGTCCTCTATTTTGAAGGGGACCGGACCGAGGATATCCGGATCCTTCGCACCATGAAAAATCGGTTTGGCACCACCTCGGAAATTGGCGTGTTTGAAATGAAGGAAGAAGGATTGATCGAGGTCTACGATCCTTCCAAGATATTTTTAGAGGATGCGCCGGGTGAGGGCACCATGGTCATCGGGATCATGGAGGGGACCCGGGCCCTTCTGGTCCAGGTCCAATCCCTGGTGGCTGAGACCAGGATCGCCATGCCCAGGCGAAATGCCGTGGGGATCGATATCCCCAGGCTCAACCTGATCCTGGCAGTTCTGGAAAAGAAATTGCGGATCCCCTTTTATACTTCGGACGTCTACGTCAATGTGGTGGGCGGCTTGAACATCGAGGGGACCGGGGCGGACCTGGGGCTGGCGCTGTCCTTGATCTCCTCGGCCAAAGGCCGGGAATTCCCGTTGAAACGGGCCATCGCCATCGGCGAATTGGGCTTGACCGGTGAGATCCGGCCCATCTCCAGGGCTGAAAAGCTGGTGGCTGAGGGGGCCAAGCTGGGCTTTACGAACTTTATAATCCCGGCCAAGACCCAGATCAAAAAAATGCCGGAAGGGATCAATGTGATCAAAGTAGCCACCATTAAAGAAGCCTATGACCGGCTCTTTGGCAAGGGTTCGGAGGGGAATTCCTGATCCGGAACACTCCCGGAGCACTGTCGGAGCACTGTCGGAGCACTGTCGGAACACTGTCGGAAAACTGTTGGAGCGCCGTCTGAAGATTTGTCCAAAACATTGTCCGGAGCTCTGAGGGAGCCATGAAAAAACTGCAGCAATGCAGTTTTTTTACAGAGAAGAGACCGGGTGGCTTAACTGATGACTGGATCCCCATGGTGGTTTGGATTACGGGTGGACCAACAGCACCAATCTGAGTGACCCATGATCCGGCTTAGGTAAGAGCGCCTGGGGAAGATGGGGGGAATCTACCAGGAACTTTTCCGGGTGCGGTTTTCATGAAGATTTAATCCTGCGGCGTTAGAATGATATCATTATGGCTAAAATAGGCATCCAAACCGACTTGAATTCGACCCAAGGGGGAATTGCGCAGATATAAATGTCGGAGGATCCTCCCGGGGGAAGGGGAACCATGGGGCGATGGAAGCGTTGACAAAAGAGTTGATGATTGGCTTTCAATTAATATTTTTCAGTGACCATATTGAAATGTATAATAAATAGTATAATTAATAAAAACGAAAAGGAGGTGATATTGTGTTTAAGAACATTTTCAAAGGCCTTATAACTTTGCTGGGCGGAGCATTGGGCTGGGTCATGGGCGGCCTGCTGCTGAATATTGATATTATTTCGAAGCTGGGATTGGCTCAGACTCAAGTTTCACGCTATATTATTTACGGACTTATGGCTATATTATTCGCTTTTTTATTCTATATTCTGTCTCCGTTTTTTATCCGGCATATTTTAGGCATTATTGATACTGCGGAAAAAGCGGTCCAGAAAATCCCCTTGCCCGAGGTTCTGTTGGCAGCGATGGGCGGACTGTTGTCCCTGGCCATCTTCTATTTGATCGTTTCCAGATCCCTGGACAAAATCAATATTTTCTGGCAGGTGGTTTCAGTCATCGGGAATTTGATCGCATTCTTTATCGGTGCCAATATCTCGATTAAGAAAAAGGAAGAGATTGCCCAATTCTTCGCAAACCTGGGGAAGAACAGGAACCTGAGTCAGGCTGGCAAGCAGCCGAAAAAAAGTGAATTTGAAGGGGATCCCAAGGTGTTGGATACTTCCGTCATCATTGACGGCCGGATATTTGATATCTGCAAGACGGGGTTCGTGGAAGGAACGTTGATCATACCCTACTTTGTCCTGGAGGAATTGCGCCACATTGCGGATTCATCCGATTCCCTGAAGCGGAACCGGGGCAGACGCGGTCTGGACATCTTAAACCGGATCCAAAAGGAACTGGATATCGATGTGAGGATCTGGGACAAGGATGTCAAGGACGCCAAGGAAGTCGATATCAAGCTGTTGAAACTGGCCAAGGAATTGGGCGGCAAAGTGGTGACCAATGACTATAACCTGAATAAAGTGGCTGAGTTCCAGGGCGTTCCCGTATTGAATATCAATGAACTGGCCAATGCCGTCAAACCCATCCTGTTACCGGGGGAAGAGATGAGTATCCTGGTTTCCAAAGTTGGCAAAGAAATGAACCAGGGCATCGCATATCTCGACGACGGCACGATGATCGTCATCGAAAACGGCAAACGCTACGTCAACGAAACCATCGATGTGGTGGTTACCTCCATCTTACAGACGGCGGCCGGCCGAATGATTTTTGCCAGGCCCAAGGATGAGAAACCATATTGATCAAACCAGCAATCGTAGAACGGAATCTAGCATCGCAGAATAATGCATCCCAGAATAAAGCATCGCAGAATAATACACCGCAGAATAACGCGGACTGGAATAAACCAGAAGATAACGAAAAACTGAGAAACGATTAGGAGAAATTATCATGGTAAGCTGCTTGATAGTTGCTGCCGGATCAGGAAAAAGGATGGGCGGAGCAGTCAATAAGGTTTTTATGGACCTTGACGGTTACCCCATCCTTTTTCACAGCATCATGGCATTTGAAAACAATGATGAGGTGGATGAGATCATTCTGGTTATGAAGGCGGATGAGATCACCTATTTCAAAAACACCTTTGAAAAATATAATTTTAAGAAGATCACCAAGGTGATCCCCGGGGGAAGGGAACGGTTTTATTCGGTGCAAAACGGTGTGGCTGCCGTGGGCAGGGATTGCGAGATCCTCTTGATCCATGATGGGGCAAGGCCTTATGTCAGCCAGCGGATCATAACCGATGCCGTTCGGTTTGCCCGGCGCTATGGGGCAGCCTGTCCCGGGATCGATGTGAAGGACACCATCAAGGTGGTGGGTGATAATGGGTTTATCCGGGCGGAAACGGACCGGAGCTTGTTAAAAGCTGTTCAAACCCCCCAGGCTTTTGCGTATAATAAGTTCGCAGCTCTGTTAAAGCGCTCCGGTGCGGGTTTGGGGCTTCCGACGGATGATACATCCGTCTTTTTCCTTGCCGGAGAGCCAGTTTACGTATTTCCCGGGGAAGAATGGAACATTAAAATAACCACACCCATGGATCTACCGGAAATTAAGGACCGCATTTGAAACCGATTGAATGTCTCGGCAGCCTGGGTTAAATTGTTGACAATTTAATCGTGCACATTACAGATTCCTTAGGATTAGATTGGGTATAATCGAATATTTTAGGGAATTTGCATTTTTTTTGCAGCCGGTTGAAATGATCGGTCATTGTGATATATTTATACAGTAATGTTATTAAAACGTACTCAAAGGAAGGGTAAACAATTTTATGAAAAAACAACTATCGATTCTTGTCGTTGCTGCACTGTCCATGTCAGTTTTGGCGGCATGCGCACCTGCTGCCACCGCAACCACCACCCCGGGAGCTACTGTTGCTGCTACTACACCGGCAACTACCGCTGCCCCAGCCACAACCCCCGCCACCACGGCAGCCCCTGCTGCAGCTGAAGCCGGAGCGATCGTAAAGATGGGTATCGGCCACATTGCTTCCATCGCCAAGTCAAAAGATATCGTTGCTGAAACCGGCGGAGCCGCACAGGCTGACATCATTGTTACCGCAGTTGGCTTTGACAAGGATGGCAAGGTTGTGTCTATAACAATCGACAACGCCCAGACCAAAGTTGCTTACAATGCAGATGGCACTTTAAAGACTGATGTGAAAGCCGAACCCAAGACTAAGGTTGAGCTTGGTGCCGATTATGGCATGATCAAGG
>CAZOTM010000173.1:0-4921 GCA_964582675.1 uncultured Clostridiaceae bacterium | reverse complement strand
TTCTGATCCCGGATCAAAACGATGACTTTGATGACATCCGCGAAGAGTATGCCAATATGCTCCGAGGTCAGCTGGCCAAAGGAAACAACGGCCAGTCCGGAACAGCTGACCGATATCACAGAGATCGTGAAGAACTATAATTCCAACGCGCCTGTATATGTGACCTCCTACTGCCGTCTGGATATCGACGAAGCACTGGAGCATGGAACCGTGCGGCGGAAGGCCATCGAAGAGACGACCAATACCTATCGGTCCAGACCGAATACCTTTACCCTGAGGGCTGACAGTGTCCTGAAGGCAGAAGCTCTGAAGGAATTTCTCAATTCCATCGCAAAGGATGCCTACCGGATCAAAGGTTTTGTAAAAACCGATGAAGGTGTAAAAGAAGTCAGTGCGGTGGGAGATGATGTTCAGATCCGGGAATGGCCGGAACCGGAAACGGAGACGAATCTGATCGTGATCTCAGCCGTGGGGGTCTCTCTGCTGAGCAGCATCATCGAAAACTCCAATAAGTACCTGGAGGGTGCTCTGCAAATATAGGATCCTCCAAGTATCCTGTGATGATAAGTCACTGCAATACCCGTAATTCACCCATTTAACGTTTATTTCAGATATGAATCTGCATAAACAATGAGTTGGAGCAAGACCCCATTTCTTTGCGATGGGGTCTTCTTTGCAGTCTTAGTTTCTGGGGCTGAGGAAATAAAATTTATTGTGGATCCATGAGATTCCTGTTATTTATAAGTCCTTATACTGGTTCACATCATATTCAGAAAAGAGTACAATTCAGACCATAAGATTGTCTCCCTTGATTGGAGGTGAATAATTTGCATCAGATCGTTATAATCGGAACAGTACCACCTTGTCCACGGTGTAAGCTGCTGACAGATATCGTCAAAGCTAAGGTTGAGCTCATGAAACTGGAAGCAGAAGTAAAGCACGTAGCTTATTCCAGTGGTGAAGCTCATGAAATTGCATCGAAAGTAGGCCTGAAACCAGGGACTGCAAAAGATGTAGCTCAGGAGATCGGTGGGGTGGTCGATGCCCTGGAAATGCCGAAGGATGTCGACTTTTCGGAACTTGAATTTCTAGGCAGTCTTGAACCGGAACTGAAACACCTGGAAAGTTTGTTTCTGGAAGTTAATATCATGGATCGCTGGCTGAGACCTTTTGAAAACGAGGCGGTCAAAGCAGGAATCTTGATGACTCCTACACTGATCATTGATGGGGAGATAGAGCACAGCGGCAGCGTTCCCAGTCTGAAATCGATCGACAGCTGGCTGGGTGAATTGAAGTAAAAATCTTCAGTGGTGCAGAATTGCTTCGGCTGGACCATATGGTATAGTTGATCTCCGTTGGCATCCCTGAGGACATTCATGACTGAGCATTTTGAAGAATGACCTTTTTAAAAGAGGAGAGTTTTCTATGAGCGAGATCCATTTGAAAATTGATAATCAACCAATTAGCGCACCGGAAGGCACGACGATCCTTATCGCTGCAGCCAAGGCTGGGATCAAAATTCCTTTTTTGTGCTGGGTACCTGGGACTGATACAAAGAGCAACTGCGGCCTCTGTGTGGTTGAAGCTGAGGGTTGTGACCGCCTTATTCCCGCATGTGCTACTCCGATCAGCGAAAATATGGAGATTCTCACGAATACAGAAGACGTTCTGGATATGCGCCGGAACGTTATCGAGGCGATGTTCGGAGACGATGTACATGACTGTGAGATCTGTCACCGGAATGGCAACTGTTCCTCCAGGTTTTCCTGAAGCGCTATCAGCTCAATAAACCGACTGCTGAGGATGTCTGCAACGCTCTGGGTCTTTAGGTCCCAGGATTCTCCAAAGTAACAGGTGAAAAGAGTTATATTCGAACCATTACTGGTATTGGTGTGCTCCCATCAATACAATGCCATTAAATTAAGGTCTGAAAAGCACAATCATCTAGATTAGGATGGTTGTGTTTTTCTTAGGTGCGCCCGGCATGGGCGATAACTTGGTGGTGAAAGTCCACAACGCGCTCGGTAGCAGGAAGCGTTAGCCTAAGGCAAGGGTGTCCATCGCGAGGTGGGATCCGAAGGAAGCTGTATGCCAGAGCGAAGAGCTCTGACGGGCAAAATCTCGGACCGACGAACGGCTCTACAATATTTGGTGTTGGTGACTCTAATCACCAGCACCTTTATTGTGCAAAAAATGAATGAGACATGGTGACTCATATTACAATTAAGCTGCTAGACCATATTGCTAAGGAGCCTGTTACCATTTCCCAATTCGATGGTATCTTATCTGAGCTTAAAGTTAATAGAATTATTGCTGATCCGAATTGTTCAGAACCTTTCTTCTCAAAGTGATGAAGCGAGTAGCTTATGGATATCGGAACTACGAAAACTATCGAGCCAGGATCCTATTAGTCTTAGGCAGGAAAGTAGAAATCGCTTGAGAAGCGATTTGACCTTGATCTTGGTAGATCAAGGTCAAATCTCACGATATTCCTTTTTAATTTCATACACCAACCCAATTTGTTTAAGAGCCAGCATGGTTATTCGAAAGGGTGTACAGAGGAATCAGTAAAAATCTGAATCGGTTCAACATCCTCTTCGCCAGCGCCAATTTACTGAATTGCCTGAGGGCCAATCGAACGGAAGAGTTCTATATGGGATAAGTGCGCCCTAAAACGGGGGCATAGACCTTAGCGTCCAGGCTTGAGGCCCCCAAAAACTGGCCAATTTGAAGCGGAATTCACTCTGAAAAGTGAAAAATGAATGGAAATACAGTTATTGGGAGCATTAACCCTTAATAATCAGTGTTTCCTTAGTCCGGAATACTCACTTATTGACTAGAATTGCCATTCCCCCTTGAAAATAAGGTTCCGAAAAGAGAACCTTTTTAGACCTCTCTTCAGTAATTACAATAGCTGCCCCAATCATATCCACTTTTCCAGAAACAAGTGCGGGTATCAACTCTGAAAAATCAATATTGTTGATTTCCAGATCCATCTCCAGTTTGTGGCATATGCGCTTGGCTAACTCAATGTCAAAACCTGTAGTTACGTTATTTCCAAAAACAAATGTAAATGGTCTCTCTATTGTGCTTGTACCTAATCTTAACTTTCCGTTTTTCCCGCTCAAATTAATTCTTGGCATGATGCCTATCGCTCCGCCTAACGAAAACCATCTATTTATCATCTCCTGATAAATGCCGCTAGATTTTAGTTCAGCGATGGTATCATCAATTGCTTTTTTCAAATCCCGATTGTAAAGATTCACAGCAAATCCGTAATCATAACCCTTAAAGTAATCATCGGTTATAAGTAGATACGATTCAGGGTAAAAAGCCAAAAGGTGTCTTAATGGGGCATCATCATAAGGAACGGCGTCCACTTCGCCATTTTTCAGCGCCGAAAGACAATCAAATATCGTTCTGAAATATTCGATCCGTGCATGTGGCAATCTGCCTAAAACCCGCTCATCATAAATCATTCCTTCAACAACTGCAAACGTTGAATTCTCGAGGTCTGAAAGAGATTTGATTTTTTTGGATTTTTCTTCAACAACCATGGTGCACCTCCCGCATCATTGCTACTATTCGATATGTTACTATTTATGCATATCATATATTCTATGCTCGCCGCTGATATTCAATCTGTTTGAGCTAAATAGATCCTTCCTCCTATGAATTCACGTAATATGGAATTGAAAGGGACTTTCGCAGTTTCCATTGGCTCACAGAAAGCTATCATTCTTAGCAGGCGGACCCTTGTCTTTGCATATGGGCTGTCATCCTCAATTTTATTCAGGGATTCTTCTGCGAAAGGCTATAGCACAGTCAATTCGTAAAGAAGACTGAAATTGACCGTGATATCAGATTCTTCCTGGAACATAAACACGTTTTTGTATTCCCAAAGTCTCACGTTGTCCCGTTGCTTCATCGTTTCCTCTGGATGTGTGCCGCGGAATCGATCCCCTCTGACGATTCTTCTGATCATCCTCACTTCAGAGCTCGGAACTCTGTTGGTCAAGTCAATATTCAATTCAAAAAGCGCACTGAGGTATTCTATTAAACAGTATGCTTCTATTAATTTCAGGAAATAGCGCTGGATTCAACGCCTGTATACTTCTATTATAAGGTCTTTTTACATTTAAATATAGATATGGGTACTTGAGATAATCCAATGATTCGAAATCCCCATGCACATACCAAATGAAAACTGCATATAATATCGGTCAAGATATCGGCAAAAAAAAGCGAGCCGCCTCCTCAGGATCCGGAAAGAATTGATGGCAATAAAAGTAACACAGATCATCACTTCTGTGGTCGCTCCTGTCTTCTCCAGTATCCGGTCCAGTCCGTAGAACCGCTTGCTTTCCCCGAACTTTGCTTCAACAATATTCCTTTCACCCGCTTCCTGGACTTCCGCCTCACGTTGGGCCCGCCGCACCGCCTCATCCTTTGGCGGCCGTCCCAGAGCCGGCCCGCTCAGTCGGATCCTCCTTGCAGAACAGCGGGTTTTCCCGATTACGATAGATCTTGTCCGCCAGGATCCGGGCTGGGTATTTTCCTGTCCTCTCCTGGTAGAGCTCAGCGCTTTCCTGAAGGGGCAACCCTTCTTTGAAGTTCTCGAACGAGAAGCGCTCCGCCCGCACCAGTCCATCCACGACTGAGATGGCAAGATTTGGTCTGAACTCCACCGTAACGGAGGCTTTGCCTCGCACGATCGGACGGATCCAAGGCTGAGCAACACTGAGGATGCGCTGATCTACCCAACTGGTTTTGTTCTTGTACATCATGAACTGCTGGTCATAGATCTTCAGCAGGGTCTTGACACGCTCCTGCTCCTTGTCCCGAGGCTCTCGTTTGGGCGTAGCGGTATTCTAGGGAAACGATGATTATTTCCAAAACAACCACGTCTCACGGTATAATT
>CAZOTM010000172.1:965-4957 GCA_964582675.1 uncultured Clostridiaceae bacterium | reverse complement strand
CAGCAAACCATAACCCTGGCGGCGGCGGAGGGGGATTCTATCGGCGGCACCATCGAATGCATGGCCATTGGACTGCCTGCCGGTGTGGGCAGCCCCATGTTCGACGGGATTGAAAACCGCCTGGCGGCGGCTTTGTTTGGGATCCCGGCCGTCAAGGGCCTGGAGTTCGGCTCCGGTTTTTCCGGATCCACCCGGCGGGGCTCGGTCAACAACGATCCCTTTACAATGGATAATGGAAAGATTACTGCCTTAACCAACCATGCCGGGGGGATCCTCGGCGGTATCACCACCGGCCTGCCCATCCGATTGCGGGTGGCCATCAAGCCGACCCCATCCATCAAACAACCCCAGGGAACGGTCTCCTTGTCCAAGATGGAGGATACGGAATTGATCATCACCGGCCGTCATGACCCATGCATTGCCCTGCGGGCAGTTCCGGTGGTGGAAGCCGTCACCGCAGCTGTTCTACTTGATCTATTATTGGAGGATTCACATCATGGAATTAAATGAAATACGTGCAAAAATCGACAGCCTGGACGATCAGCTGTTGAAGCTTTTCCTGGAGAGAATGGATCTGGCGGAGGCAGTTGCCGCCATCAAGAACCAGAATAATCTGCCGGTCTTAAACAAGGAACGGGAACGGGAGATCCTGGCCAAGGTCACTGCCGCTGCCGGCGACCGGGAGCGCTACGCTTATCAGCTGTTTACCGCCTTGTTTGAGCTGGCCAGGTCCCGCCAGGCAGAGCTGATCAGCTCTCCCACCAAAGTCGGCGCCCAGGTCAGGGCAGCCCTGGAACATGAACAGCGCCTGTTCCCCCAGACGGGCCTGGTGGCCTGTCAGGGGGTCGAAGGGGGCAACTCCCAGACTGCCTGCGACAAGCTGCTGCCCCGGGGCAGGATCCTCTATGTGAAGAATTTCGAAGCCGTCTTCAATGCCGTGGAATCCGGACTATGCCGCTTTGGGGTCCTGCCCATCGAAAACAGCTCCAACGGTTCGGTGAAAGAGGTCTATGACCTGCTGCAGCGCAAAAAATTCTCCATTGTCCGCTCCACCCGCCTCTATATCTGCCATGAGCTCCTGGTCCATCCCGGTGTCCAGCTGAAGGACATTCGGGAGATCTACTCCCACGAGCAGGCCATCGGCCAGTGCAGCAATTTCCTGGCGGGACTGAGCAATGTCCGGGTCATTCCCTGCGACAATACGGCATTGGCGGCCAAAATGGTGGCGGAGAGCGGCAACCGGAACGCTGCGGCCATTGCCTCCCATTCCTGTGCCGAGCTGTATGGTCTGGAGTGCATCAATGATGATATCCAAAACAGCGACAACAACTATACCCGCTTCATCTGCATCACCAAGGATACCGAGCTCTATGCCGGGGCCAGCCGCATCAGCCTGATCACTGCCTGTGACAACAAGCCGGGGGCGCTGTACTCCATTTTGTCAAAATTCGCAGCCTTGGGCATCAACATGCTCAAACTGGAAAGCAGCCCGGTGAGCGGCAGCAATTTTGAATTCATATTCTATATCGAACTGGAAGCCAACCTCAGGGAGCCCGGCGTTTTGACCATGCTGGAGGAACTGGAGCGCACCACCCCAAGCTTCCAGCTCCTGGGCAGCTACCAGGAGGTATAGCCGATGAAAGAGCCGATCTATGGGCTGCTGGGCAAAAAGCTCGGTCACAGCTGGTCGGTGCCCATCCACCAGGCCCTGGGCTGTAAAACTTACCATCTCATCGAGCTGAAAGCCGATGAACTGGCAGGCTTTCTGGCCCAGGACAACCTCGGCGGACTGAATGTCACCATCCCCTACAAGCGGGAGGTCATTCGTTTCTGTGATGTAATCGACCCCTCGGCGGAGGCCATTGGCAGTGTCAACACCATTGTCCGCCGCTCCGACGGCCGGCTTTACGCCTGGAATACGGATATCACCGGCTTCCGCTATATGGCAGATCGGGCGGGGATCACGCTGAAAGATCGCAAGGTCCTCATTTTGGGCAGCGGCGGCGCCTCCCTGACGGTACAGACTGCAGCCCGGCTGGACGGTGCCCGGGAGGTGGTGGTAGTGTCCAGGCAGGGCGCAGACAACTATGATAATCTTTCCCGCCATGGGGATGCGGACATCATCATCAACACTACCCCCGTGGGCATGTACCCGAACAACGGAGTCGCCCCCGTCGATCTTCAGGCTTTTCCAGCCTGCCAGGGTGTCCTGGATCTCATTTACAACCCGCAGCGGACGGAGCTGCTGCTCCAGGCGGAAGCAATGGGGATCCCCTGTTCCGACGGTCTGCCCATGCTGGTATCCCAGGCAGTCGCCGCCGAGGAGCGGTTTTTTGAAACAACCATCCCCGGGAGTGAGACGGAACGGATCCTCGCCCTGCTTCGCCGGGAGGCGACCAACATCGTCCTCATCGGCATGCCGGGGAGCGGCAAGTCCACGGTGGGCAGAGCCCTCGCCGCCCTGACCGGCCGGGAGGCCCTGGAGACGGACGAAGCCATCGTCCGGGAGGCCGGCTGCACCATACCGGAGATCTTTGCTGATGGGGGCGAAGCCGCTTTTCGTGAACTGGAACGGCAGGCAATCGCCAATGCCGGTAAACAGACGGGCAAAATCATTTTGACCGGAGGCGGGGCCGTCAAGGATCCAAGAAATTACGCAGCCCTCCGCCAGAACGGGCGGATCTATCAGCTGGAGCGGCCATTGGAGCTCCTGCCCCGGGAGGGACGGCCCTTGTCTTTACAGGTCGGCTTGGATGAATTGTACCGTCAGCGGGCGCCCCTGTATGCACGGTTCCGAGATGTTGTCACAGACAACAGCGGCACCCCTGAAGCCGCCGCTGCCATCATCTGGAGGGAATTCAATGAATATTTTGGTAATTAACGGCCCCAATCTCAACCTGTTGGGGATCCGTGAACCGGAAATCTACGGCCAGGCCACCTACGGGGACCTGTGTGCCCTGATCCAGGAAGAGGCAGACAAAACGGGCGTCACAGTCAGCTTTTTCCAGTCCAACCATGAAGGCGCCCTGGTGGATGCCATTCAGGAAGCTTATGGCAGGGCGGACGGGATCGTGATCAACCCGGGCGCCTATACTCACACTAGCATCGCCCTGTTGGACGCCGTCAAGGCAGTTGGCATCCCCACGGTGGAGGTCCATATCTCCGATCCCGACACCAGGGAGGAATTCCGCAGAATATCCTACCTCCGGCCGGCCTGTATCGCCACCTTCAAGGGATTGGGGCTGGAGGGCTATCTCCGGGCACTTCACCTTCTCACGGATAAATAAATAAAGGTTTCCCAACAGCTGTCTGTTTCCCTTATGAGACCAGGCAGCTGGTTTTCTTGGTCTGAACCAGGAATCGTCGTGCAGTACATGACTTTTCAGTCAGGGGAATCAATACCACCTGTCTTATGTCGACAAATGGGTGATTTGTAACTCTTGGAAAAGCACCTCATAAAATACACATGGAGGGAATGGCCGGGGGGCCGGGGAATGCCCCTGATGCATGATTCCGATGAAACCCCAGGACTGCCCGGTAAACCCAGGGAAGCCAGCTGTGGCAAACATATGAAATGGGATGGTATAGTATAATAAACCAAACCAAAATCAAACCAAAATCAAACAAAACGATGCAAGGAGCAAACCAATGGCGAAAAAGAAACTTACAATCCAGGACATAATGGATCGCAAAGCAGGTGGAAATAAGTTTGGGATGATCACCGTATATGACTACCAAATGGCATCACTGGTGGATGAATCTGCCTGTGAAATGATCTTGGTGGGGGACTCCTTGGGGATGATCATCCAGGGGTTTGAAGGTACTGCGCATGTCAACATTGAAGATATGGAGTACCACTTGAAATGTGTCCGGAAAGGCGCCCCCAATACGTTTGTCGTAGCGGACATGTCATTTATGTCCTATCAGGCCAGTTCAGAAGACGCCATCCGCAATGCCGGCAGGCTGATGAAGCTTGGAGCAGACTGTGTCAA
>CAZOTM010000172.1:0-914 GCA_964582675.1 uncultured Clostridiaceae bacterium | reverse complement strand
CCTCAGACGGCAGCATCTTTGGGCGGCTTCAAGGTCCAGGGCAAAAACCAGGATGCCGGGGTCAAATTGATCAAGGAAGCAATGGCCGCCGAGGCAGCCGGAGCATTTTGTGTCTTGATCGAAATGATCCCTGCCGAGCTCAACACCTATATCAACAGCCAGCTCAGCGTTCCAGTCATCAGTACCGGTTCAGGCGATGGAGCCGCCGGCTTCAATATGAATGCCTATGACATGCTGGGAATCTTCGGAGATTTTAAACCAAGATTTGTCCGACATTATGCCGAATTGAGAGGACAAATAATTGATGCCTTTAATGACTGGGACAGTGATTTGAAGAGCGGATCATACCCATCTCCGGAAGAAGCCTTCCATATTGATGAGGACCAGGTTCCCAAATTCAATTAAGTTATCCAGCCGTCCAGACCACATGCACTTAAGTTTTGAAAGAGACGAATGAAACCACCCAACCAAAATCCACTTTATTGTAGTTTTCCGTACCTTCAATTCAGAGGCAGGCGGCTGCAAAATATGCGGAAATTAACATCCACAAGAATTCATCCGCAGCGATTCGTCCACAGGGATTCGTCCGCAGTGATTTGTCAGGATCGGAATTTTGTTGCCCAAAACCTCTTCAGACTTGGTATAATGAATAGGATATGGAGCTGAATCTGGTCGAGCTGAGTCCGAAAAATGGGAATGGCCGATGGCAGCGTGGGTTAATGATCAATGGGACACCTGCTGATCTTGCCTATCCAGCTCAGTTTCGAAGGGGACCCAACTGGTTCAACCCATTGTCAATCCGTATTAAATTTAATTTTTTACCAGCTCAGACCCCCTGATTGTTGTGGGACCCGAGCCCATAAGACTTGTGGTAATAAGTCAAGTAGCTAAAACAGAGTAAAATAAATGATAGA
>CAZOTM010000171.1:0-4968 GCA_964582675.1 uncultured Clostridiaceae bacterium | reverse complement strand
TCGGACTTCCGTAAAATCAGTTCCGCCGCATCCTCGTAGGAATTGACGCTGACGGTGTCCACCGTGTTTCTCGCCCGGATCACCTCCGCCAGTTTATCGCTGGAGGTCAAACCGGTATCAACTTCCCGGGCCGCATAAACCGGCAGGAGGATCAACAGGTCGGCTTCGTCAAACAGGGGGACAAATTCGTCAAAGAAATGGTGCAGGCGGGAATAGGTGTGGGGCTGCTCCACCACGATGAGCTTGTTGTAGTTGAAGTGGAGGACGGTATCGATGGTTACCTTGACCTCGGTGGGATGGTGGCCGTAGTCGTCGATGAATCGGACGCCATTGACGGTTCCCAATTCCTGGAGCCTGCGGTCCACACCCTGATAGGCGAGGAGACCGGTTTTGATCCCCTCGTCGGAAGCGCCCAGAATCAAAGCCCCGCCGATTGCCGCCAGGGAATTATAGACGTTGTGGACACCGGGGATGGGGATGGTCACATTGAACATAAACCGGTCATCCTCGTAGGCATCAAAAGTCGCCTTGCCTTCCTCGGAAACCGTGATGTTCCTGGCCTGGATATCGCCCTGCTTGATGCCATAGGTAATTACCTTGGGCTTGATGCCCGAGACGACATCCATAATGTTTTGGTCGTCGGCATTGGCGACAACAAAGCCGTCTGCCGGCACCTTTTCCACATATTGCCGGAAAGCGGTCTTGACTTCGTCGATGTTTTTATAAATATCCACATGATCTTCTTCAATGTTTAAAAGAACGGCGATCCTGGGGGGAAAGTCCAAAAAGCTTCTGGCATATTCACAGGACTCAATGATCATGACTTCTGACTTGCCTACCCGGTAATTGGAATCCAATAAAGGCATATGGGCACCCACCAGAACCGTGGGATCAAGACCGGATTCCATGGCGATGGCTGTCAATATGGAGGTTGTGGAGGTTTTGCCGTGGGTCCCGGCGATGCCCACCGAATCCGTGAAATTTTCCAGCAAGTGGCCCAGGAATTCACTCCGTGACAGGGTACGGATCCCCAGTTCCCTTGCCCGGACCAGCTCCGGGTTGTCAGGTTTGATGGCCGCCGTGTAAACGACCAGGTCCTGGTCAAAAATATTGTCCCGGTGGTGGCTGCCCTTGACGGACGCTCCCATTTTCCGGACCGTCTGAAGGGCTTTGGTCTCCTGAAAATCCGAGCCGGATACCTTCACATCATTATTGAGCAATATACCGGCGATTCCGCTCATCATGGAGCCTCCGATACCGATCATATGAACTTTTTTACCTTTATATTCGCTAAGATTGAATGACAATCTGATCAACTCCTTTGTCAATGAATATTCTATGCTTTTTGCATAAACTAATCAAGAATCTCCTCGATGGATTCCGCTCCGGGAAATAAAAAATGTTCAATATTAAAGCCCGGTTTATAAAATAGTAACAGAATAATCCGGGGTAAGGCGGTCTTAAAAGGATAATTAATAAAAGAGTACACTTATTTGATCATTGGTTTTATAATTGACTTATGTCTACTAATGAACAAAGTGTGAAAAGGAGAATAAATCATGGCAAAAGATTTGGGGATCGATTGGAGCAAGCTGGGGTTTAATTATATTAAAACACCCTTGAGATTCATCGCCCATTATAAAGATGGCGTTTGGGATGAAGGCCAAATGACCGAGGATAATGTGCTCCACATCAGCGAGGCATCCACAGCCCTTCACTATGGCCAGCAGTGTTTTGAGGGCTTGAAAGCCTACCGGACCAAGGCGGGGAAGATCCAGCTGTTCCGGCCGGACATGAATGCCAAGCGAATGGCCAGGACCTGCCGGCGCATCGTCATGCCGGAGTATCCCGAGGATAAGTTCGTGGAGGCCTGCGTCAAGGTTGTCTCAGCCAATGCCGACTATGTACCGCCCTATGGCACTGGGGCTTCCCTCTATTTAAGACCCCTCCTCATCGGAGTTGGTGACTGTATCGGGGTGAAGCCGGCGCCGGAATTTATCTTCACCGTCTTCTGCATGCCGGTGGGACCGTATTTTAAAGGCGGATTGAGCCCAGTAAACTTCAATGTGGCCGAAGAGTTTGACCGGGCGGCTCCCCATGGGACCGGAGCGGTCAAGGTCGGCGGCAATTATGCGGCATCCATGCTGCCCCATGATCAGGCGGCGAAAAAAGGCTATGCCGACTGCATTTACTTGGATCCCGTCACCAGAACCAAAATTGAAGAGGTCGGAGCGGCCAACTTCTTCGGGATCACCAAAGACAATAAATTCGTTACCCCCATTTCACCCTCCATTCTGCCCTCCATCACCAAATACTCGCTCCTCCATTTAGCCAAGCATTATTTGGGACTTGAGGCTGAGGAAAGAGACTGCTATATCAATAACCTGGACGAGTTTGCGGAAGCCGGCGCCTGCGGAACGGCAGCCGTGATCAGCCCCATCGGCGCCATCGACTACAAGGATCAGCACCATGTCTTCTTCTCTGAAACGGAGGTTGGCCCCGTCACCAAAAAGCTTTATGAGACCATGGTGGGGATCCAATACGGGGATGTGGAAGCACCGGAAGGCTGGATCGTCAACGTCCCTTATTAAAAAGACGGGATCAATAATAACGGACCAGGCCAATCATCCCGGTATAAGCAGCTTGGGATAAGACCTGACGATGAGATCCTGCGGCAATGACTTAATAAATTGGAGAGCCCTGTTGACTGCCAGCGACGGGGCTCTGATTTTTTTTGATTGGTTATTATTTAAGCGGCAGAAGGGCTTACCTGGAAAAAGACGAATATTTTTATCGAAAAGTTTGATGAATGTCCGATATTGAAGTAAAATCAATTTAAGATGAAAGCGAGAGTGAATGATTGTGGAGAAATATTCGAGAAACGCCAGAATTGCCCTGATCACCAAGAAGCTGATCGAAAACCCCAGCCGGATATTGAGCCTGAGCTATTTTGCCGATGCGTTGAATGCGGCAAAATCAACGATTTCCGAGGATCTCCTGATCGTTCGTGAGGCGATGGAAGATAGCGGTGAAGGCCGGGTGGAAACAATTCCCGGGGCGGCCGGCGGCGTCAGGTTCCATGTCAGAACGGCGGAAGCGGTCAAATCTCAGTTTGCGGTGGAGATATTGGAACACTTCAGCGACAATACCAGGATCGTGCCCGGCAATTTTTTGTATGTCACGGATCTCATGCAGAATCCCAGGATCGTGGCCAAGGCCGGGGCGATTTTGGCCGAGTATTTTTATGACTACAAGCCGGACTATATCATCACTGTGGAAACCAAGGGCATCCCCCTGGCATACGAGGTGGCCAAGTGCCTGGGGATCCAACTGATCGTAGCCCGACGCAACACGAAAATAACTGAGGGGACCTCGGTCATGATCAACTACCTCACCGGCAGCCAGGGCCTGCTCTCCGTCATGAGCCTGAGCAAGCGAAGCATCCGGCCGGGCTCCAAGCTCATCTTCATCGATGACTTTTTGCGGGGCGGCGGCACCGTCCGGGGCATCATCGATCTACTCCATGAATTTTCCTGTGAACTCATCGGTATCGGGGTGATGGTGGACAACAAGGATATCGAAAAATCCTTGCCAGTGCCCATGTTTAACTTCTGTGACTACCATGGGATTGATAATGCCGGGAATATATTAATAAAAATTCACAATATATCATAAAGAAGTCTCTTTTAAATGAACAAAATGTGAATATCGTAATGTTTATGGGAGACTATTAATTTAAATCGTTTACTATGTTAGAATCCTTATAAGTTATCCCCTGCGTATATTCATTTAAAAGTCAGGGACCCGACAACATTTTATGACTTGAGGAGGCAAAACATGAAAATAACAGACGTCAGAATTAGAAAAATCGCATCTGAAGGCAAGATGAAAGCGATCGTGTCTGTAACTTTCGAAAACGAATTTGTTGTGCATGACATTAAGGTAATAGAAGGTCAGAATGGACTTTTTATCGCCATGCCCAGCAGAAAAACTCCTGACGGAGAATTCAAGGATATCGCTCATCCAATCAATACGGAGACTCGCGAATCCTTGCAAAGAGCCATTCTGTCAGAATATGAAAAGGTTCTGAGCGAACCGGTGGAAAGACCTGTAGAAAAACCGGTGGAATACCTCCCAATGGAAGTCAGCCCGGCCTTTTCGGATACGACGGCGCTGGACGTGCCCATCCCCATGGTATCCCTGGAGGAGGCCCTGCAAAGCTAAAAAGATTGTTGAGAACCGCAGTTTTGCGGTTCTTTCTTTTATGATTTTCATCGGAAGGCCGGAAAGAACTGTGCATTAAGTGTGCGGCTTTGTTTAATTTACACTATAATTAGAAGTATAAGGGTGACCGAAGCAATGGAGACGATGAAGACAATGGGGCAGGGGAAACAAAGATCACTTGCTCAGTTAAATCAGGGCCGCATTGCTGATTAAGGGATGAAAAACGGGAGGTGGGTCCATGAAACTGTTGATCATACGGCACGGGCAAAGTGAAGCGGATGGCTTAAATGTCTGCGAGGGCAGAGCGGATTTTTCTTTGACAAAAAAAGGCCGTGAGGATGCTGCGGCCATGGCTAAGTACCTGACCGGCAGGTATAACATTTCCAGGATCTATACTTCACCGCTGTTGAGAGCCAGGGAAACTGCCCTGGAGATCGCCCGCCATGTGGATTGCCCCCTGGATGAGGCTGACGAATTGATGGAATTCAATAACGGGCAGCTGGCGGGGTGTCCCTACGCCAAGGTCCAGGAAAGGTTTCCGGTGATCGCCGGGGTGGCCCCCCATGAGGCGGTCTACGGCCAGGAGTCGAAACTGGAGTTCAGGTTTCGGGCTGAAAAGGCCATTTCCAGGATCATCAGCGAAAACCATATGAACGATACGGTGGCGGTCATCTCCCACGGCGGGATGATCACTCAACTCTTCAAATCATTCTTGAGGATTCCCTATGATACGAATATTTGGAC
>CAZOTM010000170.1:0-5005 GCA_964582675.1 uncultured Clostridiaceae bacterium | reverse complement strand
CGGATGAGCATTGGATTGGCTCCGGCGGTCACATTCTTCAGACCTTCCCGGATGATTGCCTGGGCCAGAACAGTGGCTGTGGTGGTTCCATCCCCTGCCACATCGTTGGTTTTGGTAGCCACTTCCTTGACCAGCTGGGCGCCCATGTTTTCAAAGGCATCGGGCAGCTCGATCTCCCTGGCGATGGTGACGCCGTCATTGGTGATCAGGGGGGTACCGTATTTTTTGTCCAACACGATATTTCTGCCCTTGGGGCCCAAAGTTACCTTGATGGTATCAGCCAGCTGATCCACCCCTCTTTGCAGTGCTCTCCTGGCCTCTTCGCCGTGTATGATTGATTTTGCCATTTATGTTGTGCCTCCTATTCGACTATTGCCAGAATTTCTTTCTGACTAACCAATATATATTCTACGCCTTCGAATTTCACTTCCGTTCCGGAGTATTTTCCATAGATTACCTTCTGACCCACTGCTACTTCCATGGGGATCAGCTTGCCGTCCACCGTTCCGCCCGGTCCAACTGCGATGACTTCAGCTTCCTGTGGAGCTTCTTTCGCCTTGCCCGTCAAAATTACGCCGCCCTTGGATATTTCTTCCGCTTCAAGTTTTTTTACTAAAACTCGATCGCCTAATGGTTTGATCATTGTTTATTCCTCCAGTCAAATATTTTAGCACTCACTTAAATGGAGTGCTAACATCTATTACTATTTTAAGAACTTTATGTCCCCACCGCAACAGGATATTTGTTAACATTTTATGTATTTAATGGTAATTTTTTCGATTTGGAGCAGGGAGCTCCAGTTTTCTCAAAATTTCTTCGCTTTCCTCAGTTATTTACTATTTTTCAGCTTCCGCTTACAATGAATGTCAGATAAACTATCCAGCTATTTAACCTCTAATAACGAAGATAAAGGAATTGATCCCTTGAAAAAAATGTTTACCACCCTCGCTGCTTTATCCATGGCTTTTTTTATACTGTCTTCCTCAGTGATCCTGACCCTCCGGATGAAGTGGACTTATGCCCTGTCCCAACCTGACATCGTCCAAGTGGAATTTAACCTGGACGATGCGACCATTAAGGGTAATTATGACGGCCTCATCGACTATATGTTCCAGGGGAAATCGGCTAAGCTGACTTTCCAGGGGCTGCCCATGTCAAAGGAGGGGGAGATCCACTTTGCAGAGGTCAAGGATTTGTTCCGTCTGGCCTATTTTGGGATGATGATATCCGGGTTGCTGGTCCTTATCCTGGGTTATTTCCTGTATAAACAGAGGACCGTCAGCTTTATCAAATTCGGCGCCGGCTTGGTGCTGTTGATCCCCGCCATACTGGCCGTACCCATTCTGACCAACTTTGACAAGACCTTCATCGCTTTCCATGAATTGGTTTTTTCCAACGACTACTGGATCTTTGATCCCCGCCTCGACCCCATCATCCGGTATCTGCCCGAGAGCCTGTTTATGAAAAACGCCCTGATCATCCTGGCGTTGATCACCCTGATGATCGGGATCGCCCTCATAAGTGGCAGAGCCCTGGAGACAAGATTGAGTAATCAGCCCTTTGAATAACTGCAATGGATCGGAGATCCCATCTTCGGTCTTTTTTTTTAGTTACGCCATCTGGTTTTCAATTGGTTTTCAATTAGTTTGCTCCCATGGCGCATTTATCCCAGCTGAAATCAAGGCCCGGCGAGAGAAAAATAAACTGCCGGATCTGAACTAACTTACAGCTTTGATCCGACAGCTTATTTCTATCAATTCTCCTGGTTATGCCTGGAAGGCTTCAGGATATTTGTTTTTCAGGTAGTTGTCGATCCCGGTGGCACCCTGTTTGCCGGCTCCCATGGCCAATATGACCGTGGCTGCTCCGGTAACGGCGTCTCCGCCGGCGAAGATTCCTTCTCGCGTGGTCTCGGCGGTCTCTTCGTTGATGATCAGGCACATGTGCTTATTGATCTCCAGACCCTTGGTGGTGGAAGAGATCAATGGATTGGGGGAAGTGCCCAGCGCCATGATGACTGAATCACATTCGATGGTGAATTCGGAATCCGGAACTTCCACCGGTCTTCTCCGGCCGGAGGCATCCGGCTCGCCCAATTCCATCCTGACACACTTTAATCCGCTGACCCAGCCCTTGTCGTCCAGGAGGATCTCCACCGGATTGGTCAGCAGGTTAAAATTGACCCCTTCTTCGATGGCATGATGGACTTCCTCGGCTCTGGCCGGGAGCTCAGCCTGGCTTCTCCGATAGACGATGTAGGATTTCGAGCCCAGCCTTAAAGCCGTTCTGGCTGAGTCCATGGCCACGTTGCCGCCGCCGACGGTGACTGCTGCCTTGGCGACGAAGATTGGTGTATCATAATCCTTCCGATAGGCCTTCATCAGGTTGTTTCTGGTGAGGAATTCATTGGCTGAATAAACCCCGTTGCCGTTTTCGCCGGGGATTCCCATAAATTTGGGAAGGCCCGCGCCGGAACCTATGAAAAACGCCTTGAAACCTTCGTCCTCGATGAGCTCTTCAATGGTGACTGTTCTGCCGATGATGACGTTGGTCTCGATCTTGACCCCCAGATCCATGACCCCCTGGATCTCCGGTTTGACCACATCATCCTTGGGAAGTCTGAATTCAGGGATACCATAAACTAAAACCCCGCCCGGTTCATGGAGGGCTTCAAAAATCGTCACCTCATATCCAAGCTTGGCTAAATCGCCGGCGCAGGTCAGACCGGCCGGGCCGGAACCCACCACGCCAACCTTGATCCCGTTGCTGGGAAGTTTTTCGCTGAATTTGATCCCGTTCAAACGGTTGGTGTCCGCCACAAATCTTTCCAGTTTGCCGATGGATAAGGGCTCGCCTCTTAAACCAACGATGCAGCTGCCTTCACACTGGGTCTCCTGGGGACAGACGCGGCCGCAGACGGCCGGCAGGGCGGAGGCTCTGGCGATGACCCGGCCGGCTTCCTCCACATTGCCTTCCTTGACTTCTTTTATGAAAGCCGGAATGTTGATGGCCACCGGACAGGCATCGACACATCTTGGCTTTTTGCACTGGATGCATCTCAAGGCCTCTTGCATGGCTTCTTCTCTGTTATATCCATAGCTGACTTCTTCAAAGTTCTTTGCTCTGACCAAAGGTTCCTGTTCTCTGACTGGTACTCTGCCTTTTTTTTCCATTATTTCGATTCCTCGCTATCGCAGCCCGGCCGTTTGTGGGTTGCTCCTTCTTGATGTCTCAGGATGGCCTGGCCTTCCTGAGTCTTGTATAAAGTCTGCCGCCTCATGGCTTCGTCCCAATTGATGAGATGACCGTCAAATTCAGGCCCATCAACACAGGCAAATTTAACTTTGTCGCCCACCGTCACCCTGCAGGCGCCGCACATTCCGGTTCCGTCAACCATGATCGGGTTGAGTGAAACGATGGTCTTAATACCCAGTTTCTTCGTTGCCAAAGCTGCAAACTTCATCATGATCATGGGCCCGATGGCAATGACCAGATCATACTTTTTGCCCTGGTTTACGACCAATTCATCCAACATGGCTGTAACCATTCCGGGAAAACCATAGGATCCATCGTCTGTACAAATATACAGATTTTTGGCGACGGCTTTCATCTCGTCTTCCATGATGAGGGTATTATGGGTTTTTGTGCCGATGATGACGTCCGCCGGGAAACCTCTTTCCTTGAGGTATTTGACTTGGGGATAAACCGGAGCCGTGCCGACTCCCCCGCCAATAAACAGGATATTTAATTTCTGTAACTCTTCATCGCTTAAATGGACCAGCTCTGAGGGCTGTCCCAGGGGGCAGACGATATCATAAAAATAATCGCCGACTTCCAGTTCTGCCATCCTCTGGGTAGAATCGCCCAGTACCTGGTATACAATCGCCACGGTACCCTTGGCTTTGTCGATATCGCAGACTGTCAGAGGGATCCGTTCCCCTTTTTCATCCAGCCGGACGATTAAAAATTGACCGGGCTTGGCGGACTTGGCACTTCTTTTAGCTTCGATATCCATCCAATAGATACTTTCTGCCAATAACCGTTTACTAGTAATTTTGTACATTTTTCAGTCACCTCTATGAACATTTTAACAAATCATGCAAATTTTACGAATTGTCAGGGATAGCTTGTTTGGTAGATTTCATTCCATGAATAACTACTTTCAGCAAAAATATGCAATAATATAAAACCATATCTCAGTCAACAGACAGCACTCCTGTGAAAACTATCAATTTACTGTGGGTTTATTACACTTTCTTACCGTTTCCTGCAAAGCCGATTTTAAACCGGTGCTGTTTAACAGCAACAAAGAGAGCTTCTGAACCAGAATACTCTCATTATAATTTCCGCAGTAATTATTTCTCTATATTCTCGTCCTTATGATGATACTCCGGGTTTTTCTCATTCATGAGATAAACCAGAGTCAGGAGCGAATCGGACAGATGAACCGCTTCCAGTGCAACATCCTTAGGTACTGTGATATCCGTCGGTGCAAAGTTCCAGATGCCCTTGACCCCGCCTTTGACGAGAACATCGGCTACTGCCTGGGCAGTGCTGGTCGGTGTACAGATGATGCCAATATCAATTTTGTTATTCTCCAAAAATTCCGGCAGCGTGTCCACCTCAGCGATTTCAACCCCACGAATGGTGATACCCGTCAATTTGGGATTGGCATCAAACAACCCCCTGATCTCAAATCCGAATTTATCAAATCTCGTATAGTTGGCGATGGCCTGACCGATGTTGCCGGCTCCAACGATCACTGTATTATACCTGGAATCAAGTCCCAGGATCTTACTGGTTTCATTGAACAGGTCACGTACGTTGTATCCATAGCCCTGTTGTCCAAAGCCGCCAAAATTGTTAAAATCTTGTCTGATTTGTGACGCCGTAAAGCCGATTTTGTCACTGAGCTCCTTTGACGAGATCCGATCCACATCGTTTCGCAATAACTCCGCTAAATGTCTGTAATACCTTGGCATTCTTTTTATGACAGCCATTGATA
>CAZOTM010000169.1:0-5016 GCA_964582675.1 uncultured Clostridiaceae bacterium | reverse complement strand
ATGGCATAGCCGTATTCAGTTTCGATCTCCTTATAGATGTTCACCAGGGAGGGCGGGATCCTGACCCCCGGCCTGACCGAAAAACTCATGCCATGGGCCTGACCAGGACCATGATAAGGATCCTGGCCCAGGATGACAACCTCTACCGCCTGATAAGGTGTGGCCTTCAGGGCATTAAAAATATCCTTCATGCCAGGATACACCACCCCGGTTTGGTATTCCCTGATCAAAAACTGCCGCAGGGCTAAATAGTAATCCTTGCCGAATTCATCCGCCAGGATCCCATCCCAGTCATTGCCAATATCTACCATATGATTCTCCATATTAATTCAGCTTAATTCACAAATCTATAATATAATAAGTATACTTGGATTTACCAGCACATGAAATGAATATCTGGAGGGATTCGATCATGCATGAACATATAATAATAATATCTCTTGATGCGTTGGGCAGCGAAGATTTCAATCGTATCAAAGATACGGAAGGTTTTGCTTACTTGATCGAGAACGGCGGTTATTCCGATACCGTCCGGAGTGTTTATCCCTCTTTGACCTACCCCGCCCATACCACCATTGTGACGGGAAAGCTGCCGCGCAATCACGGGGTCATCAACAATACCAAATTGCAGCCTGAGCGGGAGAAACCGGACTGGTACTGGTATAAAAAAGATATCCATGGCGGCACCATCTATGACATCGCCAAAAATCAAAAAAAGACGGTGGCAGCCTTTCTCTGGCCTGTCACTGGCAGGTCCGGCATTACTTATAACCTGCCTGAGATCCTTCCCGTCAGGTTCTATCAAACCCAGGTCGGCCAGGTGCTGCAAGCCGGCTCCCCCCGCTTCTGCCTTGAGATCGACAAGAAGTTCTCCCACCTGCGGCAGGGTATCGAAGAGCCCTACCTGGACAACTTCACCCACGAAGCGGCCAAATACACCTTTAAAAAGTATGCTCCCTACATGACCCTGATCCATTATGTGGATCTGGATTCCATTCGCCATAAACACGGCTACGATTCGCCGGAAGCCGGTGAATCACTGAAACGCTATGCCGAAAAAATCAAAAACTGGATCGATTTCCTGAAACTGGAAGGCAAGCTTGACACCACTCTCTTGGTGGTTTTGGGCGACCATTCACAAATGCCGGTGGATAAAGTCATCCGGCCCAATGTGTTTTTAAGAAAGCTGGGTCTCATCCGAATGCTGGAGAATGACATCGTCGATTGGAAGGCTTATTTCAAATCCTGTGACGGCTCGGGTTACATCTATGTTAAAAACAAAAAAAATACCGAACTCCTCGACCTGTTGCGGGACAATCTGACGGTCCTCTCCGCCTATGAGGAAAATGGAATCAAAAACTTTATTGACGGCAGGTTTGCCGGCATAATGGGTGCGGATCCAACCTGTGCTTTTATGCTGGAAGCACAGCGGGGCTTTTACTTTTCCGAAGATCCCTGTGGGGAATATTCGGAAGAGGTCAAGGCTGACGACGGCAAACCCATCCCCGGTCTTCTCCAGTCCTCCCATGGCTATCATCCCTCCTATGAGGACTATAAGACGGTCTTTTTGATGGCCGGTCCCGGAGTCAAACGGGGGGTCCGCGTCCCTGATATCTGCCTGATCGATGAAGGACCCACCATCGCCAAACTCATGGGCAGTTCCCTTTGGGGTGTGGATGGGAGGATCCGATATGAATTCATCGATTACCAGAAGGTTTGATGATAAAGGGCCTCCTGCCAGGCGGCCCCTTCACCATCCCTTTGACCGGTCAAGGTTGCTCCGGGAGACTTTATCATGTCAGGGGTGCTGATCAACGCCGCTTCCGTGGCAATTCTGGGTCTCCTGGGGGTAATGTTCAAGCGTCACCTCCCGGCAGGGATCTCTGATCATCTGGTCAAAGCTCTCGGTCTGTGTGTTTTAGTGCTCGGCCTGTCCTCGGCCCTGGCGGCCCGCAACATTTCCCTGCTATTGCTATCCATTGCTGTGGGCACCTTCATTGGTGAAATCATAAAATTGGATGATCGATTAACCAATCTGGGCAAAGCCGTGGAACAACAGCTCTCTGGATTGGGGGGCGGCAATATTGCCGAGGCCTTTGTTTCAGGCACCTTGATGTTCGTCATCGGATCGCTGGCGATCATTGGCTCCATTGAAGCCGGGATCAACAACGACATCACCCTGCTCCTGTCAAAATCGGTTTTGGATGGTATCTTAGCTTTATTCCTCGCAGCTGCTCTGGGCCCCGGGATTGCCTTGTCGGCTGTCTCAATCCTCTTTTTCGAAGGCACTTTGGTCCTCTTGTCCGGCGGGCTGAGGAATTTTATGACCCCTGAATTCATCAATGAACTATCGGCTGTGGGCGGGATTCTGGTTGCCGGCATTGGACTGAACTTTTCCGGTGCAGCCAAAATCAGGGTGACCAATATGCTGCCGGCCCTGCTCGTTCCGGTCATCTGGTTCCTCCTGGCTTAAGGCGACTATTCTTCCAGGGTTTTCTGCTCAGGCCAATCTGTCATTTTCCCAATAATTTTGTGATGGACTGCTTTAGACTTCATGAAGCCCCTTAAATTATGTTATACTTTTAAAAAAACACATGTATTTTCATTGATCATACATATTGGAGGCAGCAATTGAACATATCCTACGCCAGAATATACAGCGGCAGCTTGAACCGTGAGGTAGAAATGAAAATCTACGGTCATTCCGGAAAACCCATGGTGGTATTCCCTTCATCGGGAGGCAGCTTTTATGAATATGAGGATTTCGGTATGGTGAATGCCATCGCCAAATATATCGATGAAGGCCGGATTATTCTCTTCACCCCGGAGGGCATCGACAATGAGACCTGGCTCAACCATGGCGGCTGGGCAGGCGATAAAGCCCGACGGCACAATGATTATGACAGCTTCGTCGTCAACGAGCTTGTCCCCTTTATCAAGCACACCACCGGCTATCAGGGCAAAATGGCCCTGTCCGGCTGTTCCCTGGGCGGCTTCCATGCAGTCAACTTTTATCTCCGTCACCCGGATGTGTTTGATCTGGCCATTTCCTTGAGCGGAGTCTATGATTTACGGGCGTTGGTAGGTGAATCCATGGGTGACCATGATGTCTATGTCAATTCACCCGTGGACTACATGAAGGGGATGAATGACCCATGGTTTTTGGATCAATACCGACAGAACACCCTGATATTATGCAGCGGATTGGGAAGATGGGAAGAAAACACCATAAAAGATACCTTGGCACTTAAAGCCATTTTTGCGGAAAAGGGGATTCCGGTCTGGATCGACTTCTGGGGCAATGATGTGGACCACGATTGGCCATGGTGGCGCGTACAGATGCCATTTTTCCTGGAAGAACTTACGAGACAGGGCAAGCTTTAATTTCCTCCCCAGCCCAGAAGGGCCCCCTCAGGAATTATGGGGTATTCCCAATCTCCAGCAGGCAGATGGTTTAACCCTTGTGCCATTCTCCGAAGGGTTATTTCCGGAAGGGTTTCAGAAGGTTTATTTTTGAATGGATATCACAAAGCAGATACTCTAAATCAAAGCAGACAAGATGCAGTCACCGTAACTTACGGCTTCTGTCTCTTGTCTGCTTCTGTCTTATCCGATGGATTCACCAGGCTGGATCAAACCAGGGATTCGGTGCCTTCTACTGTCGTAGTTTTAAGGAAGGTTCCCTCTCTTAATTCCTGAAAGGCCAGCTGCAATTCCTCTTTCGTATTCATTACGATGGGGCCACCCCAGGCAACCGGTTCCTTTAATGGTTTACCAGTGATAAACATAAATACTGCGCCGCCCGGTCCGCCCTTAAGCAGGACCTCATCCCCTTCGCCCAACAGTACGCCATTTTTCTCCCCGATCTCTCCCCCCGATGGGAATTTGACCACACCGCGGAAGATATACAGGAAAGACGTATCCTTGATGTCGACCTTCATTCTGAATTCCGATCCTTCCTCCAGCCTGACATCGTAGATCTCAGGTTTAACATAGTCCGGTGTGACGGCGCCCTTGACCCCTTCATATTCACCGGATATGACCCGTACCACGATCCCATCGGATTGGTATTGGGGCATAGCTGCTCCGTTGACTTCCCGATACTTCGGAGGCATCATCTTGGTGTTGGCTGCCATGTTCAGCCAAAGCTGGAAGCCCATCATATGGTCTGACTTTTGAGGCATTTCCTGGTGCATGATCCCTGACCCTGCCGTCATCCATTGGGTTCCCCCGGGCAGGATTTTGCCATGGTTGCCCAAAGAATCCTGGTGATCGATTTCTCCGGCATGCAGATAGGTTATGGTCTCGATCCCCCGGTGAGGATGCATGGGGAAGCCTAGAATATAATCGTTGTAATCCTCGGAGTCAAATATATCCAACATCAGGAACGGATCCAGCATAGTGATGGTTGGACTGCTCAATACCCTCACCAGATTTACGCCTGCCCCGTCCCTGCCGTTGTAACCCTTGATAATTTCCTTTTGATCTCTAATCATTTACACATCCCCCTTGTTATTTACCCTCATTATAATTGATTAGCCAGGACATTATATTAATAACCTATGAACTTCACCTTAAAATCCAGACTGTTCCTAGGATATCTGTGAGTGGGCATTATATGGCTTGTGATCAAAGCAATTTGAAAATCAGGAACCAGTCCGTCTGCGGCTTCGACCCGGCAACCCAAAAAGAGCCGGATTAGAGCCGCTGCGCCTTGTCCACGGCGGCTGGACTGGCTGAATTGTTGGTTGGGAAAGCAGAAAAGCCGCAGATTCCTGCGGCATATTTTATAAAGAAAACCATAAGGGGGAACTAAGCGGCTTTTTTAAGAAAAGCCATAACATCCATTTCCAGGATATGGTGTTCGTTGCTGGTTTTTTTGTAGAGATACCCGGCCTTTTCAAATATGTGGCGTGAGCTGTCATTGCCTTCCATTATTTTTGCTATGATTTTCTCATAGCGCAATCTGAAAAAAGCTTCCTCGGCTGCCAGGTTTAAGGCTTTTGTCCCGATGCC
>CAZOTM010000168.1:0-5027 GCA_964582675.1 uncultured Clostridiaceae bacterium | reverse complement strand
AGTAACAATTTGTAATTCAAAGCTCTTTATTCGTTTTTATTCCGAGAGTCTATTTTATTGAACTAAAACCCCGAATAGTTGGTCCAACGGGAGTGGCTGTCTACTCCAGCCGCTAATCCCTTGTCCTGACCTGTTGTCCTGACCTGTTGTCCTGAAGTTTTGTCCTGTCAGGTGTTCCTGTTAGGTTGTCCTGTCAGGTGTTCCTGTTAGGTTGTCCTGTCAGGTGTTCCTGTTAGGTTGTCCTGTCAGGCTGTTCTGATTCAATCGCCTAACCGCGCACTTGATCCCGTCCATCGGTAAGTCAGCCCAACTGGTTCAATATTAACATTGATTTGGACGTTCATGGTGTTTGTAAAAACAGGGAGGGGGAATAATATATCCAAACCCGGGTTAAATTGAAGTTAGGAGAATAAGTAATGACAAACATGAAGAACAGAACAATCCCTAAGAATCGGAAAAAAGGCTTCTCATTGGTGGAATTGGTGGTGGTTATGGCCATCATCGGGATCCTGATGGTGGCGCTGGCGCCAAACTATAAGGGCTTTATCAAGTCCGCCCAGAATACGGCGGTCCAGGCAGACGCCAAATCCCTTTCCACCATGATTGATCTCTATAACATCCGCAATACCACCGGCATTACTGACGCAACTGTTGTATCCGACTTAAGCACCACATTGACTGGCAATACCACGACGGAAGCCGTGACCATCACGGAATTTTTAGGGGATTTGTCGGGTAAAAGCAGTCCCCTGCTGACAGCCAAAGTGGGTGACTTGGGCACCATCGTCAAGGGGGACCTGACCTCACTAACCGCCACTCCTTAATGTTTCTCCTGCTGCTGTTCATCAATGCGGTGACGGACGCATCCACCGGCTATGTCTATGACCTTTTCGCCGCAGCTTTGGCGTTAAGCGGGATAATGAGCGGAGAACCGGGAGACAGTCTGGGGATATTGACCATCCTCGGCTTATCCATCCTCCTCCTGGCGGATAGGGACGAACGGTACCTGGGGCAGGGGGATTATCTGATCATCATTGCCCTGAGCATGTATTTGAACGAGGGTTTCCCGTTGATGCTCATCATTGCCTCCGGGCTTTGCCTCCTGGCAATGACTGCCAGGGGGAAACGCTCCCAGCCGCTGGTTCCGTACCTTTTTATGGGAACTGTAATAACTGAAATCATAAGCAAATAAAGTAAGAATCCGGCCGGCTGTTCCTTGCAGCCGGTTTAGGCTTGTTTTAGAGGTCGCAATGTGACGAATAATAATCGATACCATGCTAAAAAATGTTTGTTGATTACTGGTTTTATTGTGCATGTCATATATTTTAAGCGAGCCTTTTTCCATTCGTTGACTATTGGTTTTCATAAACCTATAATGGTAAAAATACATAAACTCATATAAGTCCCAAATATGGTGGGACGTTTCTACCTGAAACCGTAAATTTTAGTCTATGAGTTAGGATGAGTGTTCAGCTTCTTAACTTTCTGACTGTGGATCATGTCGGAAAGTTTATTTTTTTATCAAAATAGGAGATTGAGAATGGGGAAAATTACAAAAACAGGCTATACCTTTGATGATGTATTGTTGGTCCCGAATAAATCTGAGATTTTGCCAAAAGAAGTATCCGTCGTCACCAGACTGACCAAGCACATCGTTTTGAACCTGCCCTTCATCAGTGCTGCCATGGATACGGTCACCGAATCCACCATGGCCATCGCCATGGCCAGAGAAGGCGGCATCGGGATCATCCATAAGAACATGTCCATGGAAGACCAGGCCAAAGAAGTAGACCGGGTCAAACGCCAGGAAAACGGCGTCATCACCAACCCCTTCTCCTTATCCCCCAAAAATACCATACGGGAAGCCGGCGAATTGATGGCCAGATATCGGATTTCCGGGATCCCCATAACCGTTGCCGGCAAGCTGGTAGGCATTATAACCAACCGGGATCTGGTTTTCGAGGAGAACTATGATCAGCCGATCAGCAACCTGATGACTTCCGAACGGTTGATCACAGCCAGGGAAGGGACCACCCTTGATGAAGCCAAGCTCATTCTGAAAAAGCACAAAATCGAAAAACTTCCCCTGGTGGATGATGACAATAACCTCAAAGGCCTCATCACCATCAAGGATATTGAAAAAATCCGACGCTTCCCCAATGCTGCCAAAGACAGCCGGGGCCGCCTCCTGTGCGGTGCCGCCGTCGGCGTCACTCAGGATATGCTGGAACGGGTGGCTATCTTATTGCAGGCAGATGTTGATATAATATCCTTGGACACTGCCCATGGCCACAGCCTTGGTGTCATCGAGGCTGTAAAAAAGATCAAGCAGGCCTACCCGGAATTGCCGGTCATCGCCGGAAACATTGCCACGGCTGAGGCCGCGGAGGATCTGATCAAAGCCGGCGCCGATGCCATCAAGGTGGGGATCGGACCAGGGGCCATCTGCACTACCAGAGTGGTGTCAGGGGTGGGGGTTCCCCAGCTGACAGCAGTCATGGACTGCTCCGAAGTGGGGAGAAAATACGGGATCCCGGTCATTGCCGACGGGGGCATCAAATATTCCGGCGACGTGGTCAAAGCCATGGCGGCCGGAGCCTCCAGCGTCATGATGGGCTCAGCCCTGGCTGGCTGTGAAGAATCCCCGGGAGAGACCGAGATCTACCAGGGCAGGACCTTTAAGGTCTACCGGGGCATGGGCTCTTTGGGAGCCATGGCTGCCGGGTCCAAGGACCGTTACTTCCAGGAGGATGCCAAGAAACTGGTACCGGAAGGAGTCGAGGGCAGGGTCGCCTACAAGGGACCCGTGGCCGATGCCATATTCCAGATGACGGGAGGCTTACGCTCCGGCATGGGGTATTTGGGGGCCAAGGATTTCGAGACCCTGTATCACAACGCAAAATTTATGATCCAGACTTCCGCGGGATTGAAGGAATCGCATCCTCACGATATCAACATCACCAAGGAGTCGCCAAATTATTCAATGGGTGGTATTTAATGGATAGCAAACAAATCGTTCTTGTTATTGACTTCGGTGGACAGTATACACAGCTGATCGCCAGACGGATCCGGGAAGCAGGTATCTACTGCGAAATTATGCCATATGACGTAAGTCTGGAGGCGATCAAAGCCAAAGCGCCCTCGGCCATCATCTTTACCGGCGGACCGAACTCCGTGACGGATGAAGGCGCTCCGTCCATCGCTGATGAAGTCTTCGACATGCAGGTTCCGATTTTAGGGATCTGCTATGGCATGCAGCTCATGGCGGTGAAGCTGGGCGGTTCCGTCAAACCCGGTGCAATCCGGGAATACGGCAAGACCGAGATCCGGCTGGACACTGATTCCGAGCTGATGCAGGCGCTGCCCAGGGAATCCCAGTGCTGGATGAGCCATACCTACTATGTGGATAAAATTCCCGAGGGGTTTGTTACAACGGGAGTCTCTGATTCCTGTCCCAACGGAGCCATGGAAAACCGGGCGAAAAAACTCTATGCCGTCCAGTTCCATCCGGAGGTTAATCATACCCTGTTTGGGACCGACCTGCTCCATAATTTCCTCTACAAAATCGCCGGGTTGAAAAAGGACTGGTCCATGGCAGCCTTTGCCCAGAGCAAGATCAATGACATCAAGGCCCTGGTGGGGGACAGGAAAGTCCTCTGCGCCCTCTCCGGGGGAGTCGATTCTTCCGTGGCCGCCCTCCTGGTGCACAAAGCCGTGGGCAAACAGCTGACCTGCATTTTTGTGGATCACGGCCTGCTGCGAAAAGATGAAGGCGACCAGGTGGAGGCGATCTTCGGCAAGACCTTTGACATGAACCTTATCCGGGTCAATGCCCAGGATCGGTTTTTGGATAAGCTGAAAGGCGTCGCCGAGCCGGAAAAGAAGCGCAAGATCATCGGTGAGGAGTTCATCCGGGTATTTGAGGAAGAAGCCAGTAAACTGGGGGAAATCGAATTTCTGACCCAGGGCACCATCTACCCCGATGTGGTGGAATCCGGCACCAAGACGTCAGCTGTTATCAAGAGCCACCACAATGTGGGGGGGCTTCCCGAGGACATGAAGCTGACTCTCATCGAACCCCTGCGGGAGCTGTTCAAGGATGAAGTCCGGAAAGTCGGTGAGGAGCTGGGCATCCCCCATCACCTGGTCTGGCGGCAACCATTCCCGGGACCGGGCCTGGCCATCCGCGTCCTGGGTGAAGTCACCCGGGAAAAGCTGGAGCTCGTCCGGGAAGCTGACTTCATACTCCGTGACGAAGTGGCCAAAAACGGCCTGGAAAGCGAAATCTGGCAGTATTTTGCCATGCTCCCCAACATATCCTCCGTTGGCGTAATGGGGGATGAGCGGACCTATTCCAACACCATCGGACTTCGGGCAGTGACCTCCTCCGATGGGATGACCGCCGACTGGGCGAGGATTCCTTACGATGTATTGGATAAAATCTCCCGGCGCATCGTCAATGAGGTCCCCAATGTCAACCGGATCGTCTATGACATAACATCGAAACCGCCTTCAACCATTGAGTGGGAATAGCAGCTAAAAACCCTGAGACCATTGATTTAACGTGGTTTCAGGGTTTGCTTTTTGCTGACCGTACTAAAAGCGTACTACAGGTCCTTTTGTAATTATTCAATTGGACTATCTGGTTTATTCATTTGATCCAAGCGATTGGCGACCTCGATCTGCTTATTGGGATAAAGGTGGGAATAGGTCTGAAGCGTTGTTTCTATGCTTTCGTGTCCCAGTCTTTCTGAGATCAGGAGGGCTGAAAAACCTTCCTCAATCAGCATGGAGGCATGGGAATGTCTGAGAAAATCCAAACGTTTGGATTTTCCAGGTTATCCAAACCTTTTTAATATCCAAACCTTTTGATTGGATTGTTCTGTTTCAAGGAAATTCCGTAAAAAAGGTTTGGATATTATTTTTGCGTTTTTAGGTTCTTAACCCACAAAAGTCTACCAGAGTACCATTGTTATTTTTCCATTTCGGAGAGACTTTTTTATCATTATCATCCTCAAGTGTTGCTA
>CAZOTM010000167.1:3751-5029 GCA_964582675.1 uncultured Clostridiaceae bacterium | reverse complement strand
GTATGCAGTGACCGCATCCTTTGCACCTGTCTTCCCTGAATTCTACTCTTGGCATGTATCATATCCCCCTAACTTTTATCGCCATGGCGGTTTCATATAGATGTCCACCGGGAGGATCTCCCCGTGGACCTTGTCTGTCATTTCCCCGGCCAAATCTCTCCGGATGGCCGTGTAGGCATATTCGATGCCGCGCTCTGCCGAAACCTCCCGGACTAACCGATCTCCGGCGATGATATCCTCCACCGTGGTGTCGTAGGACAGATTGGTATTGGAAATCAGCTTATTTACCTTGAGCCTTGATGTCCGCTCAATGGATTGGAGGTATTCCTCAACCCCATCTTTCGTATCCGTCAGCGGCCGGTTCAAATTGATAACATAGTACATGTCGTAGTCCTGCGCCCGAAATAAGGCGTTGAACTGGCCCAGGACTGTTGCCCCCATGTCATCCCCGCCCACATCAATGACCACATACCGATCGGTCTCGTAAAAAGCCGCCTTGGCTTCCGCCGGCACTACCATCAGCTCCGCATTGGACCAGCTGGGATTGGCTGAAATCACCCGGATCCCGTAATCGGTCAATTCTTTCGTCAGATCCCTGACGCAGAAATAAGGGTTGACGATATCGAGATCCAGAATGGAAACCGCTTTCCCTTCATCCTTTAACTTTTTTGCCAGATTGATGGCGATTTCGGTTTTGCCCGAGCCGAAATGACCGGCAATTACATTTATTCGGTTCATTGGCACCCCTTTGATTAACAGTTTCTTAACTTATCTTAATTTTACATCATTATTCTGAAAACAACTAATTTATAAATCCATCACTTTTTTGCGGTTTACCAACTGATTTTACATGGCATAACCTCATTCTTAACCCATTTTTTACCAATCTCCGGGAAATTTTATCAGATTCCATTGTAATCCTTAACAATCCACTCGGTTATTAAATTTTCAGTCCCCTCAGACCAGGAATCTACGCAGAGTTTATTACAGATGGAGGACTTTTTTAAAAGCTGTTTTTTCGCCAACTTGGCTTACAATCTGTTTCTTCCGGTTAATCCGGACAAAAAATGATACAGCCTGGAATCCTGCTTTAGAATTCCAGCCGTATCATTTTTATCATGTCCGTTGATAATTTGGCAAAGCCTGACTGCTCTTAGGGAAAACCGGTCTGAAAATTACCGATCTTACCGCGGTTTTTATCCTTTCGAAAACTGCCCCGTCAATAGTATCAATCCACTATTTTCGCTGCCGGAGATGATTCGGGAAAATTATTGGGGA
>CAZOTM010000167.1:0-3651 GCA_964582675.1 uncultured Clostridiaceae bacterium | reverse complement strand
AATTATTGGGGAAATCATTTTTGGCGATTATCTGGAAAGATCATTCCGAAAAATGGCTGATCAATAGACTGCGGCTTCGGTTTCACCATTTAATACCCTCAAGCCGCCTTCAGCCAGAGCCAGCAATTCATCTTCCCCCGGGTAGACAACTACCGGAGCAATGAAGGCAACCATGTCTGATATCAAGCGAACCATTTCCTCGCTGTAGACGATGCCCCCAGTCAGGAGGATGGCTTCCGCTTTGCCCTTTAAAACTGTGGCCGCGCTGCCAATCTCTTTGCCGGTCTGATAGGCCAGGGCTTCAAAGACTATTTTAGCCTTTTCGTCACCCCCGGCGGCTCTATCCCCTACCTCTTTCATGTCGTTGATCCCCAGGTGGGCGACCACCCCGCCCATGCCGGTAATTTTTCTGTGGATATCATCGGCTGTATATTTCCCCGAGAAGCAAAGTTTGACCAGGTCGCCCACCGGCAGGCTGCCGGATCGCTCCGGGGACATGGGGCCCTCTCCGTTCAGAGCATTATTGACATCGATGACCAATCCTTGGGCATGGGCTCCCACGGAAATGCCTCCCCCCATGTGGACAACGATGAGGTTCAGATCTTCATAACGCTTATTGCGTTCTGCCGCATATCGCCTGGCAATGGCTTTCTGGTTCAAGGCATGAAAAATACTGATCCTGGGGATTTCCGGACAGCCGGATATTCTGGCGATATCTGCCAGTTCGTCCACGACCACAGGATCCACTATGTAGGCGGGAATGCCCAATTCATCGCCGATCTCCTTGGCGATCATGCCCCCCAGGTTGCTGGCATGCTGGCCGTTTTTCGCCTCGATGATGTCCCTGATCATGGCGTCATTGACCACATAGGTGCCTGATTTTATCGGTTTAAACAGTCCGCCGCGGCCCACCACTGCATCCAATTCCTCCATGGCAAAGCCCTCCCTCTTCAGGACGTCCTGAATGAGGGATTTTCTGAAGCCAAACTGATCCGCCACCTGGGAGAATCGGTTGATGTCTTCCGCACTGTGACGCAGCGTCTCGATAAACACCGGCTTTGTGTCCTCATAGATCCCGATCTTGGTGGAGGTGGATCCGGGATTGATGATCAATAGTTTTTTCATCATAGTCTGCCTCCCGCCGCCAAAGCTCCCAGGGCAATGGAATTCACCTTGGTTTCAAAGCTGTCGGCTCTTGAGGTCACAATGACCGGTGCCCAGGCGCCCAGGAGGATCCCGCCGTGCTCTTCACCCTGGACCAGGAAGGCGATGGTTTTATAGATGCCATTGCCCGCCTCGATATTCGGCATGAGGAGAATGTCGGCTTTTCCGGCAACGGGGTTGACGATGTTTTTATGTCGGGCGGCTTCCTCATTCACTGCATTGTCGAAGGCCAGGGGACCGTAAAGGAGACACCCCTTGATCTCCCCGCGCTGGTTCATCCCCGTCAGCTCAGCGGCATCCAGGGTGGGGGGCATGGCCGGATTGACGACTTCCACTGCGCAAAGGACGGCAACCTTGGGCTGGGTGATCCCCAGACTGTGGCAAAACTCCACTGCGTTATTGACGATCTGGACCTTTTGCTCAAGGGTGGGATACATGGTGAAGGCTGAATCGGTTATGAAGAGGAACCGGTCCATGGCCGGTACTTTAAAAACCGCCACGTGGGTGATCAGGTTTCCCGTCCTTAAGCCGACTTCTTTATTAAGGACTGCCCTTAAAAAGTTCTTGGTATCGATCAATCCCTTCATCATCATATCGGCTTTTCCGGTTGAAACAGCCTCCGCCGCCAGCAAAGCCGCCTTGGCTTTATCGGGCTCATCAATGATTTCAAACCCATCCAAATTGATCCGGCTGTCCTGGGCGATGGCTCTGATTTCGGCTTCACTGCCGAACAGGAGTGCATCAGCGATCCCGTTGTCCCGGCAGAAGGCCACGGCCTCCAATACCGGCTGATCCTCGGCGGCTGCTACCGCTACTCTCCGCCTGGGCAGATCCTTGATTTTGGAAAATACATCCGCAAAACTTCTGATCATTTGATTCCCGCCTCCCGGTCATAGTCCTTTACCGCCTCGATCCCCCTGAGGATCCGCAGTCCGCTTTCGTTGAGTGCTCTCATTTCATCTTCGCCCGCTTCCACAATGATTTCGGCGATCCAGGCGGTGCGATCCTTGATCCAATTGATCAGCCGCTGGCTGTAGGCCAGTCCGCCGGTTATAATGACGGCCTTGACTTCTCCGTGCAAAACGGCAGCCGCTGCCCCGATCTCCTTGGCGATCTGATAGGCCATGGCCTCCATGATGAATTCAGCGTACTGATCGCCCTTGAGGATCCGCTCCTCGATCTTCCGCCCGTCATTGCTATGGAGATACCCCATCAAGCCTGCCTGACCATTGATTTTTGCCAGCATTTCCGCCCTGGTATACCTGCCTGAGAAACACAGATCTGCCAGGGCTCCGACGGGCAGCGTGCCGCTCCGGTCGGGGGAGAAGGGTCCCATTTCAGCCGCATTGTTCGTATCGATGATCCTGCCCGCTTTTTGCGGAGCGACGGTGATCCCGCCCCCCAAATGGCAGATCACGAAGTTATCGACCTCCATGGCAAAGCCTCTTTCCCGGCACACCCGCCGGGTGACTGCCTTCATATTCAAATAATGGGAATTGCTCCGCCTGGTTATTTCCGGGAAACCGGTAATCCTGGCCACGTCTTCCATTTCATCACAGGCCACCGGATCGGTGATATAAGCTTTGATGCCGATCCTCTCAGCCAGGTCCATGGCGATCTGCCCGCCCAGATTGGAAGCGTGGATCCCCGAATAGCCGTTTTTAAGATCCTCGATCATCTGCTGGTTGATTTCATAGCTGCCAGTGGGCACCGGTCTGACCAAGCCGCCCCGGCTGACGATGATATCCAGCCCGTTTTCATCAAACCCCACCTCCCGCATCCAGTCTTCAATGGCTTTGGTCCGCATGGGTTTTTGATCCGAAATCTCCCGGTACTGCTTCAATTCTTCCATATCATGGGCCAGGGACACCTCATGGAGGACTTTCTCATCCTCATAGATTGCCACTTTGGTGGAAGTCGATCCGGGATTGATGGTTAATAGATGATACATTGTTTTCCCCCTTAAAAGAGACGGTTTACAAAATCTATTTTAGCAAAAATAATTGGATATAATAACATAGTAACAAAATAATGGGGATTTACGCCCCCCTTAGGGTCACCCAAACCATAAATTGTGTAACCTCACCGTAAAATCTTTATGGAAACCACTTCCGGGGTTACACCAGCCTGGTCAACTTCCTAATTTCTTCCGGCAATTTTTGTGATATTGGCTTAGAACTCCGGGCACAATCGCTGCCTCTGGCATCCCGCCATTTGATCAGCCATCGCATGGTTGATTGGATGCTTGATTGTTTTTCGTTGTTTGATTGATTGGTTGCATGGTTGCATGGTTGCATCAAAGGCTGTCCCCTGGCTGCTTGAATCGGGACTTGATTTTTTCAGCCGTCTTGATGCCGTCAACAGCTGCCGACATGATCCCTCCCGCATACCCGGCTCCCTCGCCTGCGGGGAACAAACCCCTGACGTTGATAGATTCACCATCCGTATTGCGCAGGATCCTTAAGGGGGCAGAGCTTCTGGTTTCAG
>CAZOTM010000166.1:0-5045 GCA_964582675.1 uncultured Clostridiaceae bacterium | reverse complement strand
ACAAATTTACCGCCGGACACGGGTGAATAAGGTGCATCCAGGTTGCCAACCAGTTCTTCGATGCGGTCCAGAATTTCCTGAGCCAGGTCATCGGCGGCCTGATCCCGTCCATAGACGAGGTCCTTGTCCGCCAACAATACATTGACACCCTCTGCCAGGCCGGTAACACCGAACATGCCGACGAAGCGGTCTTTGCTGATAAGACCTTCCCGGACCAGGAAGCTGCTTTCAAAGAACCCTGACTTTTCCACCATAAAGTTGATTCTCTGGGACATGTAGTTCCCAATCAGCTCGATGACTTCCGGGAGCAGTTCATCCAGGAATTCGTCAACGCTGTGGGCGATTTCTGCCAGCTTGGTCAGGGTGATCCTGGTTAACGTGTAGGCTCCGCCGCGCACCGGCAGGATGTTATAGCAGCTGGAAATGCCATATTCGTCATCATAGGTATCCGCATTGGCCTTGTGGTTGCAAATGGCCGGGTTGGAGCAGACCAGGGAGCACTCAATGGCTTTTTTCATAAAATCATCCGGCGTAATGTCCGGGGCATACTTGATGGTGAAGTTTGGCACCGTATTCTGGAGCCCTCCCTCCGCTTCCATTATGAGATAGCCGGCGCGGGATGCTTCCGGCCCTAAATTGGCATGGCAGAAGGAATCGGTGATCGTCCGATCCAAATAGTTGAAGAACAGGCGGAGCTTTTTCACCACTTCTTCATCGGACAGATCCTTAATGAACGGCTCAATGAGTTTATCCAGGTTCCCCAGATAAACCGGGAAATTGGTGATGGATGGAACATGACGGTAAATGGTCATTAACGAAAAAAGCAACTCATCAAAATCCTTGGGCGGGTCAATTTTTAAAAAATCACTGCCCTGGGCCACAAATATCTCATAGTTTGGCATGATATAGCGGGGCCGGTATGGGGCATTTCCTTCAAACATGTCATTGATCGATCCGTTGTCAAAAAAATAGCGCATCCGATCCGAAACATCCAGGACCTCCAGGGCATTTTCAGTGATCTTAGCCAGGTTCATTAATTTTTGTTCGTGAGTCAATTTTCGCGAGGTCAAAGTCTGATAAGCATTCTCGTAGTTAAACATACTCCATCTCTCCTCATTTAGAATATTTATTTGGAATCAATCGATTAGAATTGTAAGAGAATTTTTTTGATAAAACGTTTGATCAAAGAAGTCAATATACATTATAGTATCAAAACAAATAAGCAGAGTCAAAGCTAAATTCGGCAATGTTCACCGCAATGTTCACCGCAATTTTCGGCTGATTAATTCGGCTGATCAGATATTTTTTTACAACGTACTTTCACCGCTGATCTCTTTCCGGATCCCCGCTGAAAGTAAAAGGATTGGAGCCTTGTAAACCAAGTTGTCGGCGGCATGTTCCCAGATAGCGACCTTTTCAAGAAACCATGAAGGACTTTTCGTGACATCAAGTAACCAGCGGCCGGCATCCCCATGGCCCCTCCCTTTCAGAGTTTCTCGGACAGAATACCCTGTCACCACCGATACTCCCTTGACAAGGCATTAATAAATGTCCTGATGGCCTGATAATAGCGTGGGTTCTTGGACACAACGCCCTGGATATAATGGAGGTAGTCATAATCATCTCCGGTGTATTCACCCACCTCCAGACAGAGCTTCGTCCCGGCGAAGCGTTCCTTATAACTCTCCAGGTCTTCCTCCGTATCGGATGGTTTCATCGGAAACCAGTCTTCAAAAGTGTCCATCATTTCATTTAGAACCTGATATGCTGATTTCAAGTCCACAGCAGTCACAACTTCTCGATGTGAGAAAAAGTCGAAGTCATCTTCAAAATCATCATCTTCGTCCTCTTCCTCGTCATAATCCCCCAGATCATTTTCCGTGGCCTTAACCAACTCCGGTTGTTTCGTTGTTGCAGTTTTCTCCATCAGCTTGTTTAATTCCCGGACTGCTGCTTCATACTTTTCCTTGGTTTTTTCCACCTTATCCTTGGCTTTTGCTATCTTTTCTTCTATGGAAAGTCTTGTTCTCGCCATGATTTCATCTCCTCGTTTCTTGAGCGTCGCTGACTGATTTTAAGTTATTTTACCGGACCCTTGTCATTGACCAATATCTGACGGTGTTTGGTATTAAAGGCAAGGATATGGTGATCTAGCCTCGCTGCCTTCCGCACTCACTGCATTCCCCATCGTGAAGTGAGATAATCCCGCCGCAGCCTGGGCAGGTGTAGTCTTCCCGCTGCTGCCTCATAAACGCTTCCAGCCCAGCTTCTCTTACAGTCAGGGAATTCTGTATCAGGCTCGTCCTGTACCGGGTCTGATAGCTTTTTTCCAGGGACTTGATGAAGGGACAGGGGAAATCCGGACATTCAAAGCAATGGGTGAGCTGCCTTGCCCGGGCGCAGTCTTTAATTTTACAGGTCCGGCAGTGCCCCGGTTTTTCGGCATCGCCATTGCGACAGCCCGGACAAGGCTTCCGCTTGGCACAGTGTTTATAGCAGACCTGGCAGTTCGTGCCGCAGGGGGCAAACATGGAGTCGGCAATGGTATCCATCATTTTCATTTTTTTGGCTCCCTTATCAAATGGGTTGAACCGCGGGCTCCAGTAAGACCTGTTTCCAGCCATGCATTCCCAGCCGCAGGGCTTTGGCCTCCCCGGCGGATCTTGGGCCATGGGCGGTGGAGCTGCCCAGCCAAGGCTGCGGACATGTTCCGGGTATAATCCAGGTAGAATCCGGGTATTATTTTGACATGATCCTCTCAAGCACCCGGCACTGAATGAATGGGGTTTTTCAATTCGAGTGTATCAAAATTCGGCTGGTTTCTAAGGGCGTGCCGTTAGCCTTCCAGCTAACTGATGAGATGAGATTGACCATTGCAACGGCCGTCAAAAGCGCGTCAAAGCCCTCGTTGCCGGCCTTGGTACCGGCTCTTTCGATGGCTGGTTCAATGGTATCCGTGGTCAGGACTCCGGATATCACCGGGATTCCGGTTTCAAGGGATACGTGGGCTGCGCCCTTTGAAACTCCGCTGACTACATAGTCAACGTGGGGTGGGGAGCCCTTGATGACCGGGCAGATTACGGCATCATACTTTCCCGACTCCGCCATCTTCTGGGCAATCAAAGGAATCTCGATGCGCCAGGCACCCAGGCTATTTCGATGTCTGCCTCATCCACCCCGTGGCGCCTTAGTCCGTCCAAGGCCCGGAGAGAAGCTGGCTGCCGATGAACTCATTGAACCTGCCCACGGCGATCCCGTAGGGTTTCCCTTCTGAAATCAGCCTGCCTTCGTAAACCTCTATTTCGATTCTTCCTCAAAATTTAGCCAATGGCCCATCTTGTCTTTTTTTGTCTTCATGTCTGCCATGCTCAGTCTGTGCACCGTTTCTCATAGATCGGGGTATAGGTCAGTTTTCCGCCGATTTGCTCTGACTTCATGAGCTCGATCTTTGTGACCATCTCGACAAAGGGTTCAATAGTCCAAGGCGGAATGGCTGCCATGACTTTTCGGCCCAAGGTAATGTGGGGGCTGTAGCGAGTTTTTTCAAGGACGAACCCTGCCAGGGTCAGCGCCTCCGCCAATTTCTGCTGCAGCTCCAAGAGCGGCTGGCTCTCGCCCACCCCTGCCCACCAGACATTGCCCCGGTCACGCTGGAATCGCCCGATCCGGTCAATCTGAATGGGAAATGCTGTAAATTGAATCTGGTCCATGGCGCTCCTGGCATCAGCGGCCTGCTGGCTGTCACACTCCCCGAGGAACACCAGGGTTAGGTGGAGATTTTCCGGTTCAGTGAATCTGCCCCGCTCCGTAATGGCACGAAGTTCATCCCGTAGTGCCAAGAGACGGGAACCTGTCTCCTGATTAAACCGAATGGCAACAAACAACCGCATAACTCACCCTCCCATGTCTTCATCAAGCCTCGCCTTAATTGAAAGAACCGTCAACTCCCAGGGAGTCCGGCGCGTTCGAACCAATTGGAATGGATTCCCAAGGGCCACTGGGCAGCTCCAACCGAGCGCCCCATTAATTACTTCTATATTTACCATTGTACAGACTAGGCTCAGCATTTACGAGCCCGGATCCTTAACTTTTCTCTCCCCTGTCCCTCTCCCCAGTTCCCTGCCGGAGCAGGTTGAATCCGTCCCGGATTTAGCCATGTCCGAGGAGGAACGATGAAACTTGCCAATCCCTGCCGGTCTGCAGTGACAAGGCAGAGGCTCCGAAGAAGTCTCTGCCTTGGTTGGTAATAACAGTGGGTCATGTTAAAAGCTTCCCATATTTTTTATACTGGACCATCTGGTGAATCGTCCCTTCATGGTGCCTCTCCGATTGGTTCCTATCCTGCCATCATTCAAAAAAGAAGACTTCCAAGAGAATGACGGTTAGGGCAAGAGCCACAAAGACTATGATGGAGATTTTCGTGATCTGCTTATTCTTTTTTACCACGCCATAGACGATACCGGATGGTGTGACCAGCATCAGTATTAGGCCTAACATGATAAAAGTGTCTATCATTGTCCTTACCCCCTCGTAGATCTGGATATCAGGATATTGGGATACCTTAATACAATAATGGCTGGAGTGTCACGGGGCCAAAATACACCATGAGTGGAGTCCTGCTGACCAACTGGCTGACCTGTCATGGGGCCGCCGGCTGTTGCATAATGCAGCCACCAGACGGATCCGCCGGATGAGATCGGAATGGTCAAATTGGAGGCTTTTAAATCCCTGAGCTGGGGTTGGCGTTCCTTACCTTGCTTCCCGGGGAGGCATTTTTGTGTTTAACACTCAAGCTTTAAGTCATATCAAAATCCTCAGTGTCCCTCAACTCCATTATAAGACTTGCGCCTGGTAAATGCCATGAATGGCCAAATATACCAGTATTTATGGCTCTTCGGGGTTTAGTGTGGGTAGAAAATAGTCCCAATTCCAGTATACATGAGGATTAAGCAGCCTTAGATTTTCGATTAGGAAGTGGAACCCTTAAATTAGAGCACACAAGATAGACCATATCGAGCATGTTTTGGATATTCCGAAATCCATAT
>CAZOTM010000165.1:0-5069 GCA_964582675.1 uncultured Clostridiaceae bacterium | reverse complement strand
AAGGATTGAGATTCGCGATCAGAGAAGGCGGCCGGACCGTAGGTTCAGGCGTCGTTACCACGATCATCGCATAATTGAATAAATTATGACCTTTAATGGTATAATAAAGACAGCTTAAACAGCTGTCTTTTATTATGCCGCAAGGGATTTGTACCAAGCCGGTCATAAACAATGTTGGCTTACGAGGGGGATTGGTCCATGAATGAAGTATTATATTCAGGCTTATTGAAAAAACTTGATAAGGAATGGCTCTACCAGGTTTGTGATGTCTTGGGCATCGACACCGCCGGGGCCAGGGGGAAGAAAATCCTTTTCAATAAAGTGATGGAAACATTGACCGAGGATCCGTCCTTGGTGATATTTTTGCTCAATCCCTTGATCTTCTTCAGATTTATCAGCATCCATGAGAAGTTCAAAAGCCGGAGGAAAACCCAGGCGACCATACGGAAAGAATGTGAGCTTCTGCAAAAGATTCTCCAGGAGATCCATGAGGAGGACCTTAATCTGGTTCTGCCGGATAAGGCCTTTGACAGTTCGGTAGCCCTGGTCGGCTACCTCCTGGAAACGGGTTTGATGGCACAGGTCTTCGCCCTGAAAAAAGAGATCCTGGATGAGACCATCTCCATTGCCCTGCAGGGCGGGTTTGTCTGGAATTTGATCTGCTTTTACGGGACCATTGAGGTCAACACCTTTATCAACATTTATAAAAACCTCCTGGAGAGCAACGCCTCCTTTGATGCGGGGGTTTTAAATTTCATGCTTTACTACATCACCTTGAATTTAAGCGATGAAGTCTACCTGGAGCTCATCGACGGCAAAGAATACCTTCTGACTGATTTCATGGGGGTTGACCCGGAAGAGATCATTGAGGAGACCGGGAAGATCAACTGTGATTATTATGTGCCCACCATCAGTGAAGTCATGGACATGTTCAACGGGATCACCTCCAAGGAGCTGTTCATCCTGACCAACTACTTGAGGAACTCCTTTGATTTCCCGGAGGATGAGGAATTTCCCGAACCCCTTAACGACATATCCTACCTGACTTCCCTGATCATATTGATGAAGAGCAGCTCAGGCAGTCACCTCAACGAATTCCTCATCGAGAAACTGTTATTGAGTGAAAAGGAAGAAGGATTGTCTTACCGGGAATTTTCCGACGCCCTGTTTGCCATGCCCCGGTTTGGTTATAAAGGCTTCACCGCGGCGGATATCCGGCTGATGGATGATGTCACGGACAATACGGCGATGCGGGATGAGTTCGAATACTTCGCCAAATGGTGGGGCTATGACTTCTCCATCTTTGACGAGGAGGATATGGACTTCATGGAACGGGAAGGCGAAGAACTGATGGACGACGAGGATGATGAAATCATCAGCTTTTTCTCCGCCAAACGGAAAAAGAAGAATAAATATTTGAACTGAGCCAGATACAGGGTTATCGGCTGTCTTTGATAAATATGGGGGGATCGTCCGGGAAGAATCGGGACGATCCCCTGCGTTTATGCCTACGGTCATCCGGATCCCCGACCGACGGATCGGCCATCATTCTTAGCCCTGGAAAGGACCTCAGGCAGGGTTGTCAGAGCATTGCCGGATTAACCCAAGGCGCTGTTGAAAAGCTTCCTGAAGTCCTAAATAGCTCCGTAACGGAGTGGGTATTTCGGGATGCTCGCCAACTCCGTGGATGGCCAGCTGCCGGCCAACTGTCAAATGACGGATTAACCTGACGGCCAGGTAGATTTGCCTGTTTGACTGGCGATTTGGCCTGACTGACTTGCAGGTAAGGGCTGGCAGCGGATCAAACTGCCGGATTGGGAAAATCCTTGTCAGACGGATGGGATTCTGAAATTCCATTTGAATCTCTTTTGTTCAATTGGACTTCAGTTTAAAGTCCCATTTGGAGTTCCATTTGGGGTTCACTTTGGAGTCCTGTTTAAATGGTCAGCTTGAAGGTCCATTAAGGGTACAGCAAAAGGGTTCAGCAAGAGGGTTCAGTTTGAGACTGCCCAAAGACTGCCCCAGGTAAAAATATTTTAAGGGATGAGCCGGGACACGCTTGGGATGAGAAGGGGATGAGCGGGGACCCGCTTGGGATGAGCTGAGACGCCCTTAAGAGGATTATTTTTCGGGAAAGGTGTATTTAAGGGTCAGATAGTGTTATAATTGAAAAGCATTAATTGGGATTTTATTGTTGCTTTTTTATCATTGATATGATAGAGTAACAAAGTATTATGTCCTTAGGACATTTTATTTTTACCCTTTTTTTATAATACGCGATAACGGAGGTGCAAAAATGAGAGTTAAAGTCACATTGGCTTGCACGGAATGTAAGCAGAGAAACTACAACACAATGAAGAATAAGAAGAACGATCCGGAAAGACTTGAAATGGCGAAGTACTGTAAGTTCTGTCAGAAACATACAGCACATAAGGAAACGAAGTAAGAATTTTGGGGTGTAAACATGGCTTCTAAAGGTGGAATCCTTCAGTTTTTAAAACAGGTAAAAGCCGAGATACGCAAGACGACCTGGCCCACCTGGGAACAGGTCAAAAAAGCCCTGACTGCGGTAGGGGTGGTTTGTATCGCTTATGCCGTAATGACCGGAGTAGCTGATTTTATCATTGGGTTAATTTTCAGATACGTTCTGGGTCTATAGGAGATAAAAATCTGATGGAAATGGGCAAAGCAGGATGGTATGTGGTTCATACTTATTCAGGTTACGAGAACAAGGTTAAAGTAAATCTTGAAAAAGCGATAGAGAACAGAGACCTCGGGCATTTGGTCCAGGACGTTCAGATTCCTGTGGAAGAAGTTATTGAACGAAAGGACGACGGTTCAGAAAAAGTCGTCCAGCGGAAGAAATTTCCGGGCTATGTCATGATCAAGATGATCATGACGGAGGAAAGCTGGTACGTTGTCCGCAATATCCGGGGTTGTACCGGTTTTGTCGGTGCGAAATCCAACAGCCCGGTTCCCTTGACCGATCAAGAAGTAAAACACATGGGGATCAGGGAAGCAAAGGCGAAAATCGATTTGAACATCGGTGATTATGTCCAGCTGATTGCAGGTCCCATGAAAGGATTCTCCGGTACAGTAAAAGAAATACACGAAGAAAAACGCAAAATTAAGGTCGAAGTTGCTATGTTCGGCCGTGAAACCATGGTCGAGTTGGATTTCGATCAGGTTGAAAAACTTAAATAGCCTATAAAGCCTATATGGCTTTTATAGTGGGAGGCCAGCAATCCTGGCCGAAATTACCACAATACAGGAGGAAATACCAATGGCAAAGAAAGTCACAGGAATGATCAAATTACAGCTTCCTGCAGGAAAGGCAACTCCGGCTCCACCGGTTGGACCGTCACTTTCCCAGCACGGAGTCAATATCATGGGATTCTGTAAGGAATTCAATGAAAAGACAAAAAATCAGATCGGTTACATCATTCCGGTAGTAATCACTGTTTATGCAGACAGATCTTTCAGCTTTATTCTGAAAACTCCTCCGGCAGCAGTTCTGATCAAGAAGGCCGTCGGCGTAGAGTCAGGTTCAGGCGCACCCAACAAGACAAAGGTAGCCCGTCTGACACAGGAACAGTTAAGAACGATTGCAGAAACTAAGATGCCTGATTTGAATGCAGCATCCGTTGAAGCAGCCATGGCAATGATCGCCGGAACTGCAAGAAGCATGGGCGTAACAGTAGAAGACAAGTAATTTTTGGGACTCACATACAGTGGGAGGTTAAACCCGTTATAACCACAAGGAGGCAAACATAAATGGGAAAGAAATATGTTGAAAGTGCCAAGCTCATTGATAGAGCGACGCTTTATACACCGGAAGAGGCTTTGGATTTGGCTGTGAAGACCGCCAAGGCAAAGTTTGATGAAACAATTGAGCTTCATGTCAGATTGGGCGTTGATCCAAGACATGCTGATCAGCAGGTCAGAGGTGCCGTTGTATTACCCAACGGAACCGGTAAAACCCTGCGGGTCCTGGTATTTGCCAAGGGCGAAAAAGCCATGGAAGCCAAGGAAAACGGAGCTGATTATGTCGGCGATATGGACCTGGTCGACAAGATCCAGAAAGAAAACTGGTTTGATTTTGATGTCGTCGTGGCTACACCGGATATGATGGGAACCATCGGCCGGTTAGGAAGAGTGTTGGGACCCAAGGGACTCATGCCTAACCCCAAATCCGGCACCGTAACCTTTGATATTGCCAAGGCTCTATCTGAGATCAAAGCCGGTAAAGTTGAGTACAGACTCGACAAAACCGCCATCATCCATGTGCCCATCGGCAAAAAATCCTTCGGGGTGGAAAAGCTGGGTGTGAACATGAAAGCAGTCATGGACGCCATCATCAAGGCCAAACCGTCGGCTGCCAAGGGCCAGTACGTCAAATCGGTCTCAGTTTCATCCACCATGGGACCCGGCGCCAAGGTAATCACCACGAAATTCTAAGATTGGATTGACTTGAACCAGAATCAATGGTATTCTGAAAAAGCAATTTAACATAATTGAATATTTTCCGAAGAAAGCCGGTAACCAAGTAAATCCTGCCGAGGAAGATAAATAATATATTCATGGATATATTACGGGTCTTTTTCGAATTCGGAAAAGACCCTTTTTACGTAATGTCACTCACAAGGAGGTGTACATATGGCAACAATAAGAGAGCAAAAGGAACAGGTTGTTTCTGAGATCAAAGAGTTGATCGACAATTCCAAGTCCCTGGTGGTCGTTAATTATCAGGGGATCAATACGGATGAAGACACTCAGCTTCGCAAGATCTTAAGAGAAAACGGCGTTCAGTATAAGGTTCTTAAGAACACAATGGTCGACCTGGCAATGGAAGGCAAGGAAACCAAAGGGTTTGTTGAGCTTCTGGATGGACCGAACGCATTCGCATTCGGCGCTGATGAAACGACGGCAGCCAAGCTGATCAAAAAGTTCATCACCGACAAGAAAAAGCTTGAGATCAAGGGCGGATACGTAGGCGGACACGTTTATACAGCCGAAGAAGTTATCGCATTGGCAGACATGCCTTCAAAGGAAGAGCTCATTGCAAAGCT
>CAZOTM010000164.1:0-5074 GCA_964582675.1 uncultured Clostridiaceae bacterium | reverse complement strand
TCATTTACCTGAATTTTATCTCTTATTCATCTTCATTTAATGCAGATTAGCGGTATATTTGCTATAGTTATGGAAACGAGAATCTTTAATTAAATTCCACGATATTATTTGAATGGAGAATGGAGGCAGCTATGAACAGAGTTTTCTACAAAGACCGGGCAAAAGCGATGCTTAAAGGCAAATGGGTTTTGGCCATCCTGGTGGCACTGGTGTTTTTGATCGCCACCGGCGATACCATCATCAACAAACGGGTGGATACGAACATCGACTTCCAGAACCTGCAGGGCAACATGAACAGCACGGTGATCATGGAGAATCTGCCCTTCAAGAATGCCCTGGGGTCCTACTATTCCAGGTTTGTGAATAATGCGCTGCTCCCCATCGGAGGGTTGGTGTTTATTGTGGGCATGCTGCTTCAGGCCATGCTGTTAAACCCCCTGGTCGTGGGCCTGCTGAATTTCTTCCGTTTGAACGACATGGGTCTGGAGGCCGGCATGGATGAGATTTTATTCCCCTTCCGTTCCCCCCACTACAAGAATATCGTCAAAATCATGTTCTTCCGGGATATCAAAATCCTCTTATGGACCTTGCTGCTGATCATTCCCGGAATCATCAAGGGGATCGAATATACCTTTATCCCATGGATGCTCAGTGAGAACCCGGGCATGGAAATGACGGATGCCTTTGCTTACACCAGGCAGCTGACCGAAGGCAGAAAGATGGACCTGTTTGTCCTCGGACTGTCCTTCATCGGCTGGGCGATCCTGGTGGCCGTTTCCTTTGGTATCCTCAGTCCGGTCCTTAAAGCCTACGTACTGGCCACCGAAGCCGCAGTCTACAACAGCTTCAGCGGCCGAACCGAACCTGAGCCCGCCTATGCCTGATGGGCATGAGACCCTGGTGACACTCTGCCGTGAGGCAGAGGGGTAATCGACCAAAGCAGGTAATAGCCGGGAGAAAAGAAAATACATAAGGATAAATCCAGACATTCAAGTATTTTTAGAAAAATAGAAAAATAGAAAGTAGGCAATTCAGGAATTTAGAAATTCAGAAATTAAACCAGAAAAGCCCCAGGGGCGGATACAGTCGTTTGTATCCGCCCCTGGGGCTGTCTTGGGCTGCTATCAATTTTCGAACCAATTCAAGAATGGACGCTGGGGTCAGGCACCCTCGTTGAGGAAGCGGTACTGGGCCATATAGAGGTCGTAGTAAAAGCCCTTTAAGCGAAGGAGCTCCTCATGGGTCCCGCTTTCCTTGATTTCTCCGTCATCCACCACCATGATTCGGTCACAGTCCCGGATGGTGGATAAGCGGTGGGCGATGACGAAGGAGGTCCGGTTCTGGAGCAGTTTTTTGATCCCGTCCTGGACCAGCCCCTCGGTCTGGGTATCGATATTGGAGGTGGCTTCATCCAGAATGAGGATCCTTGGATCGGCTAACAGGGCCCGGGCGAAGGAAATGAGCTGCCTTTGCCCGACGGAGAGGCGGGAGCCCCTTTCCCGGATTTCCGTATCATAACTGTTTTCCAGATTCATGATGAAGTCATGGGCATTGACCGCCTTGGCAGCCTGGATGATGTCTTCATCCGTGGCACCCAGTTTGCCATATTTGATGTTCTCCCGGATGGTAGCGGAGAAGAGGAAGGTATCCTGCATCATGATGCCCATTTGGCTTCTCAGGGAGGCGGTGCGGACCTGAGAGATGTCGATCCCGTCGATGGTGATCCGGCCCTCTTTCAAATCATAGAACCGGGATATCAGGTTGACGATGGTCGTTTTGCCGGCTCCGGTTTCACCTACCAGGGCAATGCTTTCTCCGGCTTTGACCGTGAAGGTGATGTCCTTCAAAACCGGGACTCCGGTTTCATACTCAAACCCCACCCCGTCAAAGCTGATATTGCCGACAATGGGGGGCATTTCCAGGGAGCCTTCCACATCGGTGATATCCGGGCTGGTATCCAGGATCTCAAAAATCCGTTCCGCTGCGGACAGGGAAGTGATCAGCGTATTGTAGAAATTGCTGATGAACATGACCGGACGCCAGAAAAGCCCGATGAACATGGTAAAGGCGAAGATCTCCCCGATGGTGATCAGGTTTTGCCAGTAGAGGAGAGCGCCGACCAGGTAGACCACCGCTGAGCCGATGCCCCAGGAGAGCTCCACAAAGGGCCAGAACAGGTCATTCAGTTTGATGGCCTGCTTAAATTTTTCATTCATTTCCTCCACCATGCGGACGTGCTTGCGGCTGGTGGCAGCTTCCTCCGCAAAACCCTGAACCACCTTCATGCCGGAAAAAGTCTCATGGGTAAACGCATTCAGGTTGCTCCGCTTGCTGCGGAATTCTGCCCATTTGACCCTGGCCCGGACTTCCACCCAGAAGATCAGTGACACCAATACGGGCATGACGATCATGGTGGCCAGGGCCAGGTAAGGGTTGGTAAAGACCATCAGGATGGCTGCCAAAACCAGCTGGAGGATCTGGGGGATCAGGGAGGTGACGGAGTTGGTGAAAAGCAGCTGCAGGGAATTGATATCACCGACTACCCTGGCCAGGATCTTGCCGACGGGTCTGGAATCGAAAAACGCAAAGGACAGCTTTTGGATATGGCCATAGAGTTCTTCCCGCATATCCAAAACGATCTGGTTGGAAATCTGCCCCATCCGGAGGAGCCTCCAGCGGGCAGCAATGGTGCCCAGGATATTTAGGAGGAGGAGTCCGCCGGAGAGTTTGACCAGCCCGGGGATATCCCCCCTGGCAATGGCGTTGTCGATGGTGTATTGGACAAATTTCGGGTTTAATAAGCTGATCACCATGGTGAAGATCATGAATCCCATGATGATGGCCACATCCGATTTATAGGGGAGGATGTAGGTGGACAGTCGTTTGATGATGGACCATTTGGAGGTGATTTTGAACTTTTCATCCTCCCCGACGATATTTTTAGCCATCAGATCACCTCCTTCAACGCTGCAAAGTCCTTGAACTGTTCCCGGTAGACTTCATAGTAGCGGCCGTGGAGGGCAACCAGCTCCTCATGGCGCCCGCGCTCAACGATCCGCCCCTTTTCCATGTATAAAATCAGATCGGCATTTTTAACGGCAGAGATCCGATGGGCAATGATAAAGGTGGTGCGGCGCCCATTCAGGCTTTTTAAATTGCGCAGGAGCTCATATTCAGTCCCCATGTCCAGGGCTGAGGTGGCATCATCCAGGAGGAGGATGGGTGATTTTCGGAGGATGGCCCGGGCAATGGCCAATCGTTGTTTCTGGCCGCCGGATAAACCCACGCCCCGTTCACCGATGACCGTATCCAACCCGGCTTCGAAATCATCGACAAATCCGGCGCAGGCTGTCTCCAGGGCTTGGCGGATCTCTTCATCAGTTGCCTCCCCTGCGCCAAATTTGATGTTGTTGCCGATGGATTCGGAAAACAGGAAGGTATCCTGGGGCACGATGCTCATGGCTCGCCGTAATTCCTGGAGCTTGATATCCCGGTTGTCCGTGCCGTCGATGAGGACCGAACCGGACTGATAATTGTAATAGCGGCCGATGAGGCCGACCAGGGATGACTTGCCGGACCCGGTGGTGCCCATGATGGCAACGGTGTCCCCGGGATGGGCTGAAAACGAGATGTCTTCCAAAACCAGCTCCTCACCATAGGCGAAGCTGACATGGTTGAATTCGATCCCGCCGGTGATCACCTTGGATTTTAGGCCGGGTTTGTCTGTAACTTGCGCCGGCGTATCCAGGATGGCGAGGATCTTTTTGCCCGAAGCATTGAACTGGGCGGTCATATTCATGAGCCAGCCAATCTCCCGGAGGGGCCAGATCAGGTTCCAGATAAACCCGGAGAAGACAGCCAGATCCCCCAGGGTCATGTCCCCTGACATGACAAAAACTCCCCCGAGACAGATCATGACGATGACTGCTGCATTGGTCAAAAGTTCGATGACCGGGAAGTTGTCGGCGATGATTTTTGCCTGCTCATTGTTCAAATCGAAATTCCGCTTGTTTTTACTGAAGAATTTACCTATTTCATGGGATTCCCGGGCGAAGGCTTTGACCAGTCGGACACCGGCGATGTTTTCCTGGGCCGTGGTGTTCAATTCGGCAGTCTGATCGGAAATCGCCTCGAAATTTCGGTCAATTTTTTTTTCGAAGCGGAGGGCGATGGGGGCGATGGGGGCCATGATCAGCAAGATGATGACCATGAGCTTCCAGTTGATGGAGCCCAGGATAAGGATGCCAATGATAAAGTAGACCGCCTGCTCCACCATCAGACGGAAGCCGAAGGCCAGGGAACGCCAGATGTTTTCCGTATCCTCCCCCATGCGGGCCATCAGTTCACCCGTATTCACATTGTCGAAATACTGAAAATGCAGGGACTGGATATGGTCAAACAGGAGGTATTTGATATCGGCATATACCTTCAGGGATGTCACATCATAAACGTATTCCTTGATATACCCGAAACCCGCCCGTCCTGCCGTGATGACCAGCAAGCCGAGAATGATCAGGAGGAGCAGCCGGGGATCTTTTTCCGGCAGAGCCCGGTCGATGATCATTTTGTTTAAGAAGGGATTCAAAGAATCCAGGGCGATGGATAATACCAGAGCCACGGTAGGTAAGAGGAGCAGCTTTTTATATTTGAACAGCATTCTGAAAATTCTTTTCACCAGGGTCTCCTTTCCAAGTGCCATGAGTAGTTTAGCCGGTGACACACAGTCCATCTTAGCAGACTCCATCCCCAATGGGTTCGCCATGGGGGATTATTAACAACTGGGTCAGTTTGCGTCAGCCCACTGGGATAGTCCATCTTACGTGACATAAATTGGCTGGGAGTCGCCGGGAAGCAAAAATTGCAAAGCAGTCAGTGACTGCTCTGCAATTTCATATGCCATGGGAAAGTCGGCCTGGGCGTTAGGCTTTCAGGTGGCCCTTGATCCTGGCATCTTCCTTGATCAGGTCAAATACCTTATAGCCTTCACCGGCGCCGATGAGGAGGACAATGTCCCCGGGTTCGGACTTCCGTAAAATCAGTTCCGCCGCATCCTCGTAGGAATTGACGCTGACGG
>CAZOTM010000163.1:0-5144 GCA_964582675.1 uncultured Clostridiaceae bacterium | reverse complement strand
TATTGCTGCCATCTGTATGGAGATAGTGATAATTGACATCAATCCCAAAGGGATTATCCAGGGAATCAATAAAGCCTTCGATTTGCTCCCTTATCCCTGGTTCAAGCTCCCGCTCACTGTAATTTCGCACACTGTAGCGTTTCACTACGGCTGCTTCCACTGGAAAATCTATCTTCAATATAATTCACCTCTAATATATATTTTTATTGCTTAATGGCGCCCATGGCGGCAGCTTTCAACCACTTGTCCCATTCCGCTTTTCAACCAGCATAACAACTATTTATTAACATAAAATGAATGGTTCCAACCCTTTGATCCAAGGAATCACCGCCATATTCAGCCATCAGAAATACGCTGAGTATGCAGGGTAAGCTGAATTAAATTTTGGGATTGTTGCTAAACCGATTATTTCACCGTCTGGTTGCAGGAGTTTAGATAAGACCCTCCCCTGAGATTCCGTCAGAACCCTCCGGGCTAGTAAATACAGCAATCCGGCTTATCGCTGCAATTCCCAGTTGTTTCCACTGGACATTGATAATAATGGGCCTAAAAAACGTCGACTCTTAGCCTCAGATATTTCTCTATTCCCTGGGGGTGGGATAACGCTCGGGATTACCGAATCCGGGTTTGCCCCTGCCTCGAAAATTGGAGAATGATTTTGGTTTTACAAGAGTTCTGTCTCCTGGTCTATTCCAAAACTATAAATAACTATTTCAAAAATCATTCTAAAAATCATTCTAAAAATCATTTCAAAAACCATTCCAAAAATAATTTCTTTATGGCTGCAGTGGCCAATTATGGAAGGATCCAGGAAATAGTTATACAATTGATCTACCAGGTGGATCAGCCGACTGCGGATGCGCCTCACCACATTACGAAATTACGAAAGAAGGTGTAAGTTATGAATATCCCATTGCTGCCCAAAACCAATACCGGCAAATGGTCCGTTGGTTTATTTGCTTTATTTCTGCCCCTGGTTTTTGCATCCATGTTTGTTTCAGACATGCAGAATAATACCATTGAGTATCCGAATCCCGTGAACAGCCCGTTATTAGGTGGACTTTTGTACCTTACCTTTCTGGCTTCGATTTTAGCTTCGCTGTTTGGTTTGATCGCAGTTTTCAAAAAGCGCGAACGGTCGATTTTAGTTTTTCTGGCCATCCCCAATCTGATCTACATCATGATCTATTCCATGATTTTTCAATGAACTTTCAATCATCATCAGTTATATAATCCGATTGGCAGTGCCCGCGCATGATCAAAGAAATGCCATATCAGCTTGTCTGGTGTCGCTGCGGCAAGCAGCCCATGGTAAATCTGGTCGAAAATTTCATACCTTCAAAATAAATCGGGAGTCACTTGACCCCCTTTTTTTAATATCCAGATTTCAACACACACTTCCACAAACAGCACGGAGCACAGTGCTCCCTAAATTCTGGCCGCCTCTGTGAATCCGCAGCCAAGGATCCGCCTTCACTTTGAACTTCAATTCAGCCTTTGTTCTATCTTGAGCTTCGCCAGAATTTTCCTGAATGTTTCTCCTATCTGATCGTAATTCTTGTCTGATCGTAACTCTTGCCTCTTCGTTACTCCTGCTTGATCGTATATAAAGAAAGCCTGCAGAGGAGTCTATCCCCTGCAGGCTTCCTTGTCTTAATAGGTGTCCCGGTAATTTAAATCAACGGACCCTTTGATCGTTCGATAAATGTTATTTAGTTTGTCAGCATCAATCCGCTTTCCGTCCAATGTCACATAGATCCCGTCTCCCGGATGGTTTTCCTTCAGGCGGATGCTCCTTACTCTGGCGAAGGCTTCCTTGTGCTGATCTTTGATTTTCTGCTGAGTGCTCTCATAGAGCGCCTTTGAGCCCAAGGCAGCACACTGATCGCAGATGCAGATATCGAATTCCCTGGTGATGAAGGCAGAATCGCTCTTCCGGAGCACATGCCTGCCCAGGGTATCCCCTTTGACCTGGGAATAGTGGGTGTGGAGCAGCTCGTGGGCCAAATGGGAATTGGGATCTCCGAAAAATTCCTTGTATAGTTTCACGATGTCGGGATTATCCTGGGATTTTCGGAATTTTGCTCCCTTATCGGCATCCACGATGACTTGGCCGCGCTGTTCCAGGGTGCCGATTTTTTCCGGCACCGGATGGCCCGCGCCGGATATGCATCCGCCTGGGCAGGCCATGATTTCAATCAGGTCATAGCCGATCTCTTCCCCATTGACCATTTTCTGGAGAATGGGCTCGGCATTGTTCAAGCCGCTGATGACGGCCACCCGGACCTTCATGTTGTTGGCTTCGATGGTGATCTCCTTCACGCCGTCAAAGCCCCGGATCTCCGTAAAATCAACATGTTCGCCCAAGGGCACCCCGGACAGCTTCTCCACTGCCAGGCGCAGGGCAGCTTCTGCCACACCGCCGGAATTACCGAATAAAATACCGGCTCCTGTGCCAATTTTGTAGGGTTCGTCATAATCCTGCGGGGTGATATCCGACTTTTCGATCTCTTTCAGGTCCAGCATTTCCAGGAGCTCAAGGGAATTGAGGACAGCATCCACATCCGGTACGCCATCCGGAGCAAACTCCGGCCGCTTGGCTTCATATTTCTTCGCGATGCAGGGAACAATGGAGACAACGAAGAGATCTTTCTTATCGATCCCGCTCACCTTGGCAAAGTGACTTTTGATGGTGGCTCCCATCATCATTTGGGGTGATTTGCAGCTGGACAGATGGGGGATGATCTCCGGATAGCGTTTTTCCACAAAGTTGACCCAGCCGGGGCAGCAGGAGGTGAATTGCGGCATTACGCCGCCCTTGGCCACCCGGGTTAAAAATTCATTGGCCTCCTCCATGATGGTAAGATCCGCCGCAAAGGCATTGTCAAACACCAGATCAAAGCCCAGCTTTTTCAGCATGCCCGCCATAAATGGCGTGGCTTCTGCAGCGCTGAGACCATATCGTTCGGCAACGATGGCCCGAACAGCCGGCGCCACAAACCCCACCACCGTTTTGCCAGGTTCATTGAGGGCTGAGAACACTTGGGCTTTTTCACTCTTGTATCTTAAAGCGCCGCAGGGACAGGCGTTCACACAATGGCCGCAGCTGATGCAGTCCGTTTCCCGAAGGGGCAGTCCGCTCTTGGTTCCCACCAGCTGCCGGCCGTTCTTGATGTAGAAGGTCAGAATGTCCGGTCCTTCGACTTCAGCGCAGGCAGCGATGCAGCGGCCGCAGGAAATGCATTTATTATGGTCCCGGGTGATGAAGGGATGATCCTCCATGATCGGGAAATAGGGCCGGTCATGGGACAGCTTTTTAAACTCGATGGCATGCTCACTGGCTGTATTTCTCAGATGGCAGCCATAGCGTTCCTTACAGCCGCACTGAAGGCAGCGGGAAGCTTCCTCCATGGCCTGCTCTTTGGAAATTCCCTGTTCAACCTCCATAAAACCGGTCGTCCGGATCTCCGGAGCGATGAAGGGCATTTTTGCCCGGCTGATTCGGGGCATTTCTTCGAATTCCCACCTGGGCAGGTCCTCCAAGGTTCCCCGGCTGCAGCTGTAATCAGTGGCATGGGGCTTAACATAGCCCTTTTCCAGGTAGCAGTCCATGGATTCTGCGGCATGGCCGCCGGCAGCGATGGCCTGAATGACGGTGGCCGGGCCTGTGACACAGTCGCCTCCGGCAAAGATCTTGCGCTCGGAAGTCTCAAAGGTCTTGCCATTGATATCCACATCCCCATAATTATTCAGCCGCACCGGCAGATCATTGTATAGGAACCTGGTGTCCGTGGTCTGGCCAATGGCGCCGATGACCGTATCGGCTTCGATGATGGTCTCACTGCCTTCAATTCGAATTGGCCGCCGCCTTCCGGAACGATCCGGCTCACCCAATTCCATCCGGATGCAGTGCAAAAGTTTTTTGTCGCCCCTGGTTTCGATTTTTTCCGGCGCGATCAAAAATTCCATTTTTATCCCTTCCTGGAGGGCCTCTTCAATTTCAAAGGGTTCTGCCGGCATTTCTTCACGGGTCCGGCGATAAAGAATGGTTACCGTTTCGGCCCCGCTTCGAATGGCGGTTCTGGAGCAGTCAATGGCCGTATTGCCGCCGCCGATGACCACCACCTCCTTGCCGGTTTTCGTGTCGACGCCCTTGGTGGTTTTTTCCAAATACTGGATCCCCATCCAGACTCCGTCAAATTGGATGGGTGTAGCACCCCAGGAGCCGATGGCCAGATAGACGGCGTCAAAATCATTTTGCAGGTCCGTCAGGGTGATATGGGCTCCCACTTCTTTCCCGGTGATGATCTTTACTCCCAGCTGGCGGATCAGGTCGATTTCCCGGTCCAGGGTTGCCTTGGGGAGGCGGTATTCGGGAATGCCGTAGCGCATCATGCCGCCGGCCTGTGGCTGCCGTTCAAAAATCGTCACATCATGGCCGTTGATGGCGCTGTAATAGGCTGCCGTCAAGCCGGAGGGGCCGGCTCCGATCACGGCGATTTTCTTCCCCGTGGAGGGTTTTACCTTGGGCATCGCAGGGGATGTGCTTGCCATGTCCAAATCGGCCACAAAGCGTTTCACATAGTTGATGGCGACTGGTGTATCCACCAGGTTTCTGCGGCATTCCGCCTCACAGGGATGAGGGCAGACCCGTCCGCAGACGATGGGGAATGGATTGGTCTTCTTGATGGTTTTCAAGGCATCCGAGAAATTGCCGGTCTGGACATGGCGCAAATATTTTTGAATATCCACGTTGGCCGGGCAGGTATTCACGCAGGGCGCCACACAATCGGCATTATGGTCGGAAAGCAGCTGTTCCAGACGGATTTTACGATAATCCTGGAGTTTCTGGCTGTTGGTGGCAATCACCATGCCTTCCTTGATGGGCGTCTGACAGGATTTAACTTCCACCGTATCCGCCCCTTGGCCCAGTTCCACCACGCAAAGCCCGCAATTGCCATTGGCCCGTTCCAGCCGGATGTCATAACAGAGATGAGGGACGTAGACATCCTCCTGAGTCAAGGCCTGCAGTATGGTCAGATCCTCATAGACCTCCATTTCCCGGCCGTTGACATTTACCTTGATGCGTTTTCTGTTTACAATTGATTTCATTTTTTTGTACTCCTTCTAACAATTTCCCGAAT
>CAZOTM010000162.1:0-5158 GCA_964582675.1 uncultured Clostridiaceae bacterium | reverse complement strand
ATATGGCCTTGACCGGGGAAGAGACCATCACCCTGGCCCAATGGCCGCAATTTGAAACAGCCCTTAATTTCCCGGATGCGGAAAACCGCATGGAATACCTCATTGAGGCAATCAAGAGCATCCGGAATATCCGGCAGGAAATGAATGTACATCCTTCGAAAAAAGCTAAAACCTATATCATCCCCACGGCGGATGCCCGGGGGGCCTTTGGCAGCGGGGAGCACTACCTGCAGAAACTCGGCTTTGCTTCAGAGGTCATCCTCATCGAGGATAAGACCCAGTTGGAAAACAGTGTCAGTATTGTGACCGCCGGCGGTGAAATATTGCTGCCCCTTGGTCAATTGATCGACAAGGAAAAAGAACTGGAACGGCTGAACAAGGAGATCAAAAAACTCGCCGAAGAAGTCGACCGGGTGGAAAAGAAGCTGGGGAATGAGAAATTCATGAGCAAAGCCCCGGAGAAAGTGGTTTTGGAAGAACGGGACAAAATGGCCAAGTACTCGGAAATGCTGGAGAAAGTCCGGGAAACCCTGAAACAAACGGAAAAACTTTAACTTTGCACCGGAGTGAGGACAAAAGGACTAGACTGGAGAGGATGGACAAAGCCCTCGCCTTGACCTGTTGGCGGGGGAACAGACATCAGAAACTGTTGCAAAATCAGTGAGCCACTCAGTATGAGAAGTCGACGGAAAATACCAAATAATTTCAGGTAATACCAGGCAAATACACGAAAACATCCAAAAGGCGGGGAAGTTAAGATGAACTATCAGGAAGCGATGGACTATATCTCGGGAGCCCAGAAATTCGGCTGGCTCCTTGGGCTGGAACGGATGGAATGCATCATGGCCCAGCTGGGCAATCCGGAAAGGACCTTAAAATGCATCCACATTGCCGGCACCAACGGCAAGGGCTCCGTTGCGGCTATCATGGCCGGGGCGCTGCAACATGCCGGGTACCGGACCGGGCTGTTTATCTCGCCCTATATCGAAGACTTTGAAGAGAGGATCCAGATCGACTGGGTCTACATTTCCCATGAGGATTTGGCCGAGTACACAGGGAGGGTCTCTCTGGCCGTCGAAGGCTGTCTGGCCAAGGGGCTGGAGCCCCCCACGGAATTCGAGATCATCACCGCCGTCATGTTTTTATACTTTGCCGAGCAGGCCATCGACTATGCGGTCATTGAAGTGGGGTTGGGCGGAGACCTGGATTCCACCAATGTCCTGATCCCGACCCTGTCGGTGATCACCTCCCTGAGCATGGACCATGTCCAGATCCTGGGCAACACCCTGGCGGATATCGCCCGGGCCAAGGCCGGCATCATCAAGGGAGCGCCCGTGGTGTCCTATCCCCAGCTCCCTGAAGCCGCCGCAGTCATCACTGGCAAAGCGGCAGAGAACAAAGTCCCCTTGACCACGATCGATCCGGCCAACGTATCCTTCCTCGGGTTTGATGAAGGAGCCAACCAGCAGAAGGCTGCCTACACCACCAAAAACTGGCAGTTCACTGCGAATCTTAACCTCATTGGGGTGCACCAGCTGATGAACTCATTGTTGGCGGTGACCGCCCTGGATGTTTTAAACGAAATCGAACACCTCCGCATAACCGAAGCGATCCTTAAGAAAACCCTGGCCGAAGTGAATTGGATGGGCCGGATGGAAGTGATGCACAAGGCGCCCCTGATATTGATCGACGGGGCCCATAACGTGGATGGAATCACCAATCTTAAAAACTCCCTGGATCGCTATTATCCCGGACGGCGCTATATCCTGATCCTCGGGGTACTGGCGGATAAGGATACCCATGCCATGGCCGATATCATCGCCAAGGATGCCAAACGGGTAATCTGTGTCACCCCCGTCTCGGCCCGGGCTTCCCTGGCCAAGGATCTTTACGAATACATCGTATCCTTCAACGAGGCGACCACCTGGAAGGATACTTACGAAGAGGCGGTATTGGATGCCATGGCCCATGCCCAGGGGGATGATTTGATCATTGCCTCGGGTTCCTTATATATGATCGGCAGCATGCGGACTAAGCTGCGCAAAATGTTCCAAACTGAACGCTGATCTTCGAACCGATCCCTGATCCTCAAAAAGCCCCACCTCCCGGAAGAACCGGTGGGTGGGGCTTTGATATTGATGAGTCGGTTATTTTATTAGTCCTGGGGTTGGTCTTAGTTTTGGATTCGTTTATGTCTTAGTCTTTGTTCAACAGCAGTTCGATGAACTCCTTGTAGATCTCCTCCGGAGCGCCCTTCCAATGATCGATGATCTGCTTTGCCTCCGCTTCCGTGGAAACTTCAATGGAGAGATCAAAGATGATCTTGCGGCCTTCCTTGGCGGTGATCTGGACCATGTAGCGATTGATATCGATGGGGTGGTAGAAGCCGATGACCGTATTCTTCTCGATCAACTGATCCCGCATCTCCGTCATGTACTTGTCGATCATCCCCAGTTTGCGTTTGTCCTGAGTGGGATAAAAAATATCCAGCATGCTTTTTCCCGAATCGGTGATCTCAATAAACTCATCGTTGGCTTTCTTTTCCTGAATGATAAATCGGCCATCCTTTAACCCGTATATGGAATCGGAAAAATTGTAGTAATTCATCAGGAGGTTATCCAGCATGATCAGGGATAGATCATGCTTGGTCATTGAATACCTGGCTTGCGCCAAGGCATAGAGGATCAAAATTTTATTCTCAGCGTTATTGGTTGAATCTTGCATTATTTCTCTCCGTCTCCGTGTTCTTTATAAATATCATACCATGAATCGGTGCTTATTCCATTTGAAATATGACAGTTTAGGTTGAAACCGAATACAGTATTCAATATAATATAACGGTATGAGCTGAGCCTGCCGACGAGACCGTATCGTGGTATGATGATACCGACAGACCACATCCCATCCTCAGGGCGAGTTCAGCCCAGGGATCACGAGCCAAGGCGGGAGGGTGAGACAGCCGCTGGTCTGCAATACAAAGGAGCCGATTATGTACACTAATTTTTCTCAGGTTTACGAGGAAAAAATCAAAGAAGACATCGATTATGAAGATTATCATATGTTTATCGCCAATCTCCTCAAAAAGTATTTGCCGGGCACGGATGCGCTCCTGGATATCGGGGCAGGTACCGGTTTGGCGTCCTATGCCTTAAGGTCTGAGTTCAAGACATTGACCCTGGCGGAGCCCTCTGCCGAAATGCTGGCCCTGGCCAGGGAACGGTTCGAGCCGCCCTTTAAGCCGGTCTTCTTAAATATCGGAGCCGACACGGTGGTGCGGGCCAATGGCTTTAATGTCATCATTGCGGCCTATGACGTCCTCAATTATCTCGAGCCCTCAGCGATCCAATCCTTCTTCGAGAACGCCTACCGCCAGCTGCGGGAAAACGGTCTGCTGATTTTTGATCATTCCACCACCCATAAATTAAAGACCGTCTTTGGCAGCAATATCTACGTTTATGATGATGAGGACTATTTCCATGTCTGGGAAAACACCGAGGAAGCCGCCGGGATCAATATAACCATCAATGCGTTCAAGAAAACCGGCAAGTTTTATGATAGAATAACCGAGGAGCAGTTCATGCGGTTTGTCCATCAGGCAGATCTTATGGATTCTGCCAGGACCGCAGGCTTTAACCTGTTGGAAATCGAAGACGACTATTCGGAGGCTGAATTCAACACAACGAGTTTCCGTGCCGTGTATGTTATGAGAAAGGAAATAAGAAATGGATAAATTGATCAAAGCCACCGCCGGGGAAGGCACCGTGAGGATCCTGGCGGCGGAAACGAAACACCTGGTCAACCGGGGGATGGAACTCCATGGTTTGACCCCCACCGGAGGAGCCCTGTTAGGCAGGATGCTGACCATGGGGGTGATGATGGGTTCCATGCTGAAAAATCCAGCGGATCTCCTGACCATCCAAATGAATGGCAAAGGACCGGCGGCCGGCTGTCTGGTGACTGCCGGGGGCAATCTGAAAGTCAAAGGTTATGTGGGCAATCCGGAAGTCGACTTGCCCAGAAAAGCCAATGGCAAGCTGGATGTTGCCGGTGCCATGGGGACCGATGGCGGTCTGACCGTCATTATGGATATGGGGTTAAAAGAACCTTACGTATCCTCCACGCCCATTCAAACCGGTGAGATCGCCGAGGATTTTGCCTATTACTACACCGTGTCGGAGCAGACTCCGTCGGCTGTGGCCCTTGGGGTTATGATCGACCCGGATCTTACCGTGGGGCAGGCCGGAGGCTTTATCATCCAGATGATGCCGGGGCATAGTCCGGAGACGGCGGATTTATTATCCGACGCTTTGGAGAAGCTACCGACGTTGACCAACCTCTTGTCGGAAGGGAAGTCCATGGAAGATATTCTCCGGATCATTTTTGCCGGATTGAATTTAAAGATCAACGAAATCCATGAACCGGAATACTTCTGCGACTGCTCCAGGGAAAAAGTCGAAAAAGTCCTGATCTCCATTGGGTTAAAGGATTTGACTGAATTGTATGAGGATGGCACCACGGAATCTTTGACCTGCCATTTCTGCAATAAGCACTATGATTTTACCCACGAGGAGATCGGCAAATTATTGGCCGAAGCCCGGTAGGTCATGCTTTGTAACTATTTCGTCATCTTAAGGGTTCCAGTTTCACTATAATGTAAATAGAAAATCAACAGGGGGCAGGCAATGAATCGATCAGACGTAATTAAAGAGGTAGCAGAGGCTAATGGGATCACCAGAAAAAAAGCCGAGGAGATCGTAATATTGATCATCGACACAATGAAGGATACCCTGGTATCCGGGGAAAAAGTTCAAATCACGGGCTTTGGCACTTTCGAAATCAAGGATATGGCAGCACGGTTGGGCAGAAACCCGAAAACCAACGAAACCGTGGAAATCCCTGCCTATAAAAAACCGGTATTTCGCCCATCCATGGAGTTAAAAGACCGGGTCAACCATAAATAGACAGACTATATTCTCCAGACTATATTTTCCAGACTATATTCTCCAGGGGATCAGCTCCTTAAAAATTCAAATATAGGAATTCAAACATGAAAACAAGGAAGAAGCTTCTTCCTTGTTTTCATGTTATATTATATTCAGATTTAGATCTGGAGGATGCCGCCCATATCCTCCAGCGGGCCGGGGGACAGGGGGAAGGG
>CAZOTM010000161.1:0-5201 GCA_964582675.1 uncultured Clostridiaceae bacterium | reverse complement strand
ACCCTGAGGGCTCCCTTTGGCTTAGCCCGCCGGTTTGACCGGAACGGCAATGTGTTGGGGATACGCCGGGTCAAAGGCCCCAAAGTAGATCTCCCCCGTGTCCCGCTTGACAAAATAGTGGACCGACTCCTGGGAGCCTGGCTGTCTCATTTCGAAGGCGAAGTACATCGCTTCTGCCGTGTCACTGCCGGCTTTAAAGGGGAGTGGGTCCAAGCTGACGATGACTCGGCCCGGGAACTTCTCCTCCATCATGCGGGTCGCCAGCTTTTGGCTGGTGACATAGTACTCCGCCGTCGGCGAAACCCGGATGACGGCCTGGGGCTGCGGGCTGAGCTTCCCATCGAATAAACCGATGTAGACCGGATAGACCTGGTTTTTGGTAAAGGGCAGCTCGCAGTAAGCCTGCACCTGTTTTGTCTCCCCAGCCTTGAGGAGGAGACTTTCTGCGTATTTCTCCACAGGGAGGTGGAATTTCGCTTCAGCCTTCCCCGGTTCATTGGTCACATCCGCCAGAAGGTACCAAGTAACAGCTGACCCAATGGACTCTAGATTGGGGATCAAACCGGTCATTTGCTTCAAGTCCAGATCAGCCCCGCTGAGATTGGCCACCGTCAAATTCAGGAACAGGTAGCGGCCTTCGGTGACTTTGTCATTGATGGGGGATTCCAAGCCCGGAGCAGTGTTCTCCAGGATGTTGGTGGAATAAGCTCCGTGGACCGTCACTGCCAGTCCCGACCCCTTGACCAATTCATTTAAGCCAGCCGGGGTCAAACCCCCTTCCGCCTGCATTGATTTGGAGGGATAGTCCGCCCGCATGGAGCCATCGGCCTTGAGGATGGTCTGCCGATTGCCCCCATCCAGGGGATTGGTCCCCATATACACCAGATAGTCCCCATGGACGTTGATGACCGTCGGGTCGTCGCCATTGACGACGGTGGCAGCTGTTCCGTCCAGCTTCATTTTTTTGAGTTCCAGGGCCATTCCGCCCTTTGGCCGATGGCTGTACCAGATCCAATCGCCGCTGACATTGAAGGCAGTTACTTCCTCCTCGGACAACTGCTTGGCCTCCGTGCCATCCAGCTTCATTCGGGCAAGGGATCCGCCCCCGGTTGTAGCATCCAGGTAGTAAATGTAGTCTCCCAGGACATTAAAACTCAGGGGAGTAACATCACTAACCTTAGACTTGGCTGAACCATCAAGCTTCATCCGGTAGAGCTTGAAGTCCTCGGCGTTCAGGTAGTAGATCATATCCCCGGCCAGATTGAAGGACAATATGGCCTCTTCACTCAGTTTCTCCCGGCCGGACCCGTCAGTTTTCAGCCGGAAAACCCGGCGGTTGTCAGGGCTGCTGCTTTCGGCCTGGTTGATGTAGTAAACCCAGCCATCCGCCGGGAGGAGGTTGCCGGCGGCATCCTCCCCCAAGGCCATCCGCTCCGACCCATCCGGCTTCAGTTTATAAATCTTTCGGCTGTCCTTGGCATTGGTGTAGTATAAATAACCCCCATAAGCGCTCAAAAAGCTGGGCTGATCCTCGCTGACCAAAGCACTTCCCGATCCATCGGTCTTGATCTTATAAAGGGCGTTGCCCTCGCTGTTATTGGCAAAGTAGATCCAGCCATCCAGCATGACCGACATCCCCCCATTGACGATATTGGCATTCAGATTGCCCTGATCGCCTCCGGCTGCTGGAGGTGTAGTACTGGAAGTCTGGGCTGTCGTCGTCATTGTCGTCGTCATTGCCGTCGTTGTTGATGGTTTCGTATCAGAAGATGCGCCTGTCTGTGTCTCGGCAGTCGTTCCGGTACTGTCCAAACCGCAGCCCGCCAGCATGAGCCCCGTAACTACCGCAGCCATAACCAAGATGCCCTTGTTGTTGTTTCTCATAGTCCTCACCTTTTTCATAACTTAATATTGCACTCTGAAGATTGCGCTCTTCATTTTGTTGCCTTAATCATTCTATCCTAAAACTGCTTAAACTTGTTCAACGATCTGATCTTCTTTCTTCAGCTTAACACCATATGAGAATTCCTCAAGGTTATTTTTACGAAACTCATCGCCTGCACCTAACTCAGCCTGCAAACTGATCAAGCAGACCAACACGCCGTTGGTAGCTGCCTCGATCAGCTTATTCCGTCAGTAAAAAACCAGACCGTCACTGATCGCAAAGCCGCCGATCAGTGGTAAAATCAACTTATCATACAAACCATAGGAACCAATGGAACCATTGGAACGAATGGAACCTAGGAAGTGGACTGCGTTGTATCGTGGAGAGGTTAAAATGAATAATCGATTGCTTAATTTAGGGGCTACTGAAAGTATCCTCCTGGAAGCCGGCCATTATCCGGAGCTTTTCTTAGGCAGGGTCGCTGCCCAGCAGAAAGGCCTTTATCTGGTCCTTACTGAACATACTGAAGTGGCGGCAGAGGTATCCGGCAAACTCCGTCACGGAGCCCATGAAGTGTCGGATTTTCCGGCCATCGGCGACTTTGTCCTGCTGGATCGGGAAACTTCGGCAAAGGGCCATGCCATCATCCACCGGATCCTGCCAAGAAAATCCGTTTTCCTCCGAAAAGCCGCGGGAACTACCCATGGTGTCCAGGTGGTGGCCGCCAACATCGACACCGTCTTCATCTGTATGTCCCTCAATTATGATTTCAATCTCAGGCGGCTGGAGCGCTACTTGGCCATCGCCTGGGACAGCGGGGCAGCCCCAGTGGTCGTCCTCACCAAGTCTGACCTGTGCGCTGACCTCCCGGCCAAACTCAGGGAGATCGGGACCGCCGCCCCCGGGGTGGATGTCCTGGTCACGGAAGATGGCTGGAAACCGGTTTTAAAATACATAGTTCCCGGAGAGACCATTGCCTTCATCGGCTCCTCCGGGGTTGGCAAATCCACCCTGATCAACCGGGTGTTGGGAGAGGATCTCATCAAGACCAGAGAAATCAGATCAGATGATAAGGGCAGACATACCACCACGACCCGGGAACTGATCACCCTCCCCAATGGGAGCAACCTGATCGACACGCCCGGCATGCGGGAACTGGGACTGGAAAACGTTGACCTGGACAAAACCTTTGCCGACATCACGGAACTGGCCGAGACCTGCAAATTTAAAGACTGCCACCATGAAAACGAACCGGGCTGCGCCGTCAAACGGGCAGTTGCAGATGGCTCCCTCAGCGTAGACCGGCTCAACAGCTATAAAAAGCTTAAAAAAGAAGCCCGCTATGACGGACTGGATTCAAAAGGGATCGAACAAGCCAAGATGAAGGAAATGTACTCCGGCTTTGATGGAGTAAAAAATGCCAAAGCCTATCTCAAAGCAAAAGGGAAGGTAAAATAAACAAAGGACGATCCGGAAAGAATCAGCCTGGAGCTATCGGCGGATGGTGCAAACGAGGGATAGACCAGCCGAACAAACCAAGGCAAACAAATTTTCATGGCTGAATCCTCTCACTTCAAAACGGACACATTTTCAATCCAAAGGACTTCAATCATCCTGAATTTACTATTAGCAAATAGCCATCCCGAGCGGACAGCGCAGTTGAAAATGACTGATCTGACAGCATCTCATCAGGCTGGATGTGCAGGCAGCAGCCGGCCAATTGGTTGAACCTGGCATAATCAAAAACACCACCACCGGCAGAACCGGTGATTTGCTCAGCCCGGAATGTATGATACGCACAGGGTCCAAAGACAAGTTGAAAAGTCCATCAATCCCATGATTTTAACAGGCGGACCCTGCAAGGCTGGAAGCTTCTTGGGGCCGCCGGTACAGCCAGGGATTTTTTTATGCAATAGAGCCCCGGAGGGTTTATCCTCCAGGGCTATCATATCGCTATTTTCTGCACTGCCAAGCATTCTGTTGACCGGGCCGAACCACGCCCTCAAATATCTAAATTATTTGAGCAGCTTGACAAATAAATCTTTACTGTAATCTTGAACGTCACAGGTGCTCAGCATATTATATTTCTGCTTTATTTGCTCAAAATACTGGTCAATCATGCCTTTCTCAATGGTCTGGTTTGAGGGTGAATCATCGCTTAAGCCATTTCGGGCGGTAAGCCAGGGGTGTTCTGAGTGAGTCATCCGTTCTAGAATTTTGCCGCTGTAGCATCCAAAGTGGCTGATTACAGCATCCAGCACTTCTGTCTCATTGTCTGAAATGTTAATTTCCGACTCCCCATAGGATAATGCCCCATCAATCGGGTCAAATCCGTAATTCTTATAACTTTGATAGATTTCAGGATAGACTGGACCGTGAGCCCACGCCTGGCAATCGTCCTCAAACAGGAACCGGCTGTTAAAGACTTTATTGAATGCCTGAGCGTAATACAAGAGCTTCTGCAAAGCCAGCGGCGTTATTTCCGACGCATTGCACAGCAAATATTTAGTTACGCGATCAATCTTATTGTCAGGAGTGGATTCAGACAAGCCTGCAGCTTTTATCCTTGCAAGGGCCGCCTTGCATTTCTTATAGGCTGCCTCGGCGATCGCTTCTTTATTGCTTTCCAATATCGACTCCATGGTTGATGGGCTGTTTAAAAGCTCGTAGAGCCTGTCAGAATATTGTTTGGTCGGGATCGAGCCATCCAAATATCGAGTTAAGGTGACTTCACCCCAGCCAAGCAGCGCTGAAAGAGGTCTTTTGCCTATATTATATGTTTCAATGATCTGTTGAATCTCAGGAACGGTTATCAAGTTTTCGGTTTTCCTGAAGGCAATATCCAATTGCTGTAAATTGTAGTCTCGGATACTGGCCACAAACAAAGCACCGCGGCAGGTTGGACAAGCGGCTTCCCTGCCCTCAAACTCCATTTTTTTACCCTTAATTACTTTTTCCAGTTTGACATTTTTCGTTATATATGCCACCATTTCATGGCATTCCTCACAAAATGTCATCATTTTTAATTACCTCCTTCAAATCAGCCCAAGTCACATTTTTTGTTCTTTAAACAAATATTTTATTGGATTGTTCAACTGATGAAATGAAATCACGATCAAATAATCACTTCCGCTTCTTGTTTGCGTAACATTCGTTTTTATATAAATTTCTACAACCTCGGAAGTCCCCCAATAATCCAGTTCATATTGTTTGCAGAAAACATACAACCGTTCATGAGAATACTCAGGTTTGTAATTAGCTGCCGCGTAACAAAAATCCGTGTATTGAAGATTTAGTAAAATTTACTTTTCCATTC
>CAZOTM010000160.1:0-5245 GCA_964582675.1 uncultured Clostridiaceae bacterium | reverse complement strand
AATGCCGGGAATAAAATCCTCAGCACCCACCGGCCCAAGGCTGGACTGTATACGGCGGAGGACCAGAAGCTGGCCGATCGTTTGAAAGCCTTGAAAGCTTCCCTGTCCGAGGCGGAAATCCAGGCCCTGGTGGAAGAAACCACGCAGCTCCTCGTATTCCAATCCACAGAGGACAGCAAGGAAGATAAAGCCACCATACCCCATCTCCAATTATCGGATATCAAACGGGAGATCCACAGGATCCCGGAGGAAGCGATCCCTGTCCACGGCAGCACGGTCTATTTCCACGATCAGAAAACCAGTGATATAACTTATGTGACCCTGGCGTTTCCCATGGATTTTATCCAATCTGAAGCTGACCTGTTCCTCGTGGCCAACCTGGGCAAACTCCTGGGCATCAGCGCTACGGAACATTACAGCTATATGGACTTGAACAACGAGATCATGAAGTATACCTCAGGCATCCGATTCAGCCCCGCCGTCTTTAAAAACTCCAAGGTCCGCAACGATTATGAGGCAAAATTCCTCGTTTCCTCCTCTGCCATCGGTGAAAACTACCAGGAAATGTTCCGTTTGATCCTGGAGGTCATCAACCATTCCAACCTCCTGGATAAGGGCCGCCTGAAGGAGATCCTGGGGATGGAGAAGTCCTCCATGGAGATGCATTTTGATGCCAGGGGAGATGAAGTGGCCGTTTCCCGGGTCAAAGCCGCGTTTTCTGCCCCGGAGAAGGTTCGGGAAAAGCTCACCGGTTTGTCTTATTACGACCACCTGTGTGAACTCATCGCGACCTTTGATGCAACCGGGGATGAACTGGCAGGGGATTTAAACCGGATGGTGGGGAAATTATTCAACCAATCCGGATTGGAGATTTTCCTGACGGGAGAAGCCGATGCCAAGGCTGATCTTCTCGAAGCGATCACCGCCATGCTGGGTGAGATCAAACAAGCACCGCAAACCCGCCATGAACTCCTTTTGCCCCTGGGGGAGATCAAGGAGGCCGTCGCTTCGGCATCCAACGTCCAGTATGTAGCCAAGGGCTATAACATCAAGGACCTGGGGTATACCTACAGCGGAAAACTGGTGGTGTTGACCAGTCTGTTATCCAAGGACTATCTCCATAACCAGATCCGGGCCAAAGGCGGCGCTTACGGCGCCGGCATCTCCATCGACCGGGCAGGGGACTGCGCAGCCTACAGCTACCGGGATCCCAATTTGGAGAATACCATCGGTGTTTATCAATCCATGGGGGACTTCTTGAGAAGCGGTGCCTTTGATGAGGAAGACGTCAAGAACTATATCATCGGTTCCATGACAAAATTTGCACCTCCCCTGGCTCCCTCGGACATCAATTCGGTGATGATGTCCCGGCGCTATTCCCATATTTCCGAGGCGGATATCCTCCTGAGCATGAATCAGGCATTGGAGGTCACTAAAACTGAACTTATTGGTTATGCCGATATGATGGATGGGATCATGAAGCAAAACTACCTCTGCGTTTATGGCAATTCCGAGGTGATCCAAAAGTCCAGCAGCCTGTTTGCAGAGATCCGGCAGCTGAAACCGGTTAAAAGTTAAATCAAGCCAAGCGGTTATATCAAGCCAAGGTGTTATATCAAGCCAAGGTGTTATATCAAGCCAAGGTGTTATATCAAACCAAGCTGCTATAACAATTTCCCTCGATGGAAGCCTGCCGGATGGCGGGTTTCCATTGAGTTTTTATGCTTTAAAGCTTAACTGGCGGCTTAGCCCAAAAATTATATTGAAATATTCTATTATTTCAATACTAAAATGATTACATAAATTTCATTTGTCATGGAAAGTTGTATAATGGAGTATATTCCATCCAGAAGAATAAAAAAGCAGGTAACATAATAATGATTATTCCACGCAGCATCAAATTTCATAAATTTCCCCACTTGCAATTGAATCCAGTGCAGGTCCTGTCTGCGGGATTTGCCCTGGTTATTTTGGCAGGGGGCATCATTTTGTCACTGCCCATTTCTTCAGCCTCCGGGCTGCCCACCCCCTTCATTGACAGCCTGTTCACCTCCACCACCTCCATCTGCGTCACCGGGTTGGTGACCCTGGATACGGGGACCCATTGGAGCTTATTTGGAAAAACGGTGATCATGCTCCTCATCCAGACTGGCGGTCTGGGATTCATGACCTTTGCCACCATTACGGCCGTCTTTCTGGGCCGAAAATTGGGCCTCAAAAACCGTTTGGTCATGCAGGAGGCTTATAATACCTTCAACATTCAGGGCATCATTAAAATGGTGAAGTATGTCATCTCCTTTACCCTGGGGTTGGAAGGGATCGGCGCCCTGATCTTAATGACCCAGTTCATCCCGATTTATGGCTGGGGGACGGGCATTTATTTCGGGATCTTCCATTCCATTTCAGCCTTCTGCAATGCCGGGATCGACTTGATCGGCGATTTCCGGTCGGTGACCATATTCAATACGAATAAGATTCTTTTAATTACCATCATGACCTTGATCGTGGTAGGGGGTTTGGGCTTCTCGGTTTGGATCGAAATTTGGAACTTCAAGTCGTTGCGCAAGCTCTCCTTCCATGCCAAGATCGTCATAACCACCTCATTGATCCTGATGTTCGGCGGAGCCTTCTTTCTGTTCATTTTTGAATTCAATAACCCGGCCACCATGCAGGGGATGAGCCTCTTCGATAAAGTAGTCAATGCCATGTTCAGTTCCATCACCCCGAGAACGGCCGGATTCAACAGCATATCCACCAGTGAGATGTCCATGGGGGGCCGGATTTTGACCATGCTCCTGATGTTCGTGGGGGGCTCTCCCGGGTCCACTGCCGGCGGTATCAAGACCACTGCCCTGGGTGTGCTGTTCTTAACCGTCATCAGTATCCTAAAGGGCCGGGACGATCCCGAGGCCTTTGGCAAACGGTTGGAGAAGGCCACGGTTCATAAAGCTTTCGCTGTCTTTACCATCGGTCTGGTCATCGTCTTTTCCGTCACCTTTATTTTAGCCTTTGCGGAAGCCGGGACCACCATTTCCTTTGAAAACATCTTTTACGAGGCGATCTCGGCCTTTGCTACCGTTGGTTTGACCCAGGGGATCACCCCGGAACTCCACAGCGTCAGTAAAGCGGCATTAATGGCTGGTATGTACCTTGGCCGGGTAGGACCATTGACTGTAATGCTGGCCCTTTCCCGACACAAAAACCCTGCCAAGTTAACTTATCCCGAGGGCAAGATCCTCATCGGTTAAGAACGGCGATGCAAAATAAACAATATTTTAACAGGAGACTATTATGGCAACAAAACAGTTTGTAGTGGTGGGTTTGGGCAGATTCGGCCGGACCGTGGCCGAGACACTGACCGAGCTCGGTCATGATGTGCTGGCCATCGATAATGATGAACAGATCATTCAGGATATATCCGATAAAGTAACCCATGCAGTGGAAATGGATGCCACGGATGAATACGCCTTAAGGACTCTGGGGATTCGGAATTTCGATGTGGCTGTAGTCACCATCGGTTCCAATATCCAGGCCTCCATCATGGTGACTTTGCTGCTCCGGGAAGCCGGGGTAAAATTCATCATCTGCAAAGGCCAGTCGGAGCTCCACAAAAAAGTCCTTTTAAAAATCGGCGCCGATAAAGTAGTCCTTCCGGAAAAGGATATGGGCGTCCGAGTCGCCCATAACCTGGTTTCCTCTAACCTGTTAGACTTCATTGAGCTGTCGCCGGACTACTCCATCATGGAGATCCATGCCCCGGAAAAATGGGTGGGCAAGACCTTAAAGGATCTCCACGTCCGGGCCACTTACGGCATCAACATCATGGCTTTGAAAAAGGACAACGAGATCAATATCTCCCCCAAGGCGGACGATTTGGTGACGAAGGACTCGGTCATCGTCTGCATCGGCAGCAACGAAACCCTTGAGGAACTTGAAAAACGAGTTTTGGGGGATTAAGCCCCATGGATATTAAACTCATTGAATCCACTGCCAATCCCCTGATCAAGGACCTAAAGAAGCTGAAGGACAAAAAGTTCCGGAAGACCGCCAACGCCTTTTTGATCGAGGGGGAGCGGTTCGTCAAAGAAGCCCTGAAGCTCAAAGCGGCGATCAAGACCGTCCTGTTCACCGATGAGATGGAAGCAAAAGTCATCCTGATTTTTAAAAACCTGCCGGAGGCTGATTCCATCGCCTTCATCAAAATCACCGGCGCCGTCCTGAAGGAATTGACGGATACGGTCAATCCCCAGGGGTTGGTCTGCGAAGTCAGACTGCCGGAGCAGGGAGACGATCTCCGTCCGAATGGCCGTTATCTCTACCTGGACAAACTCCAGGATCCGGGGAATTTAGGCACCATCATCCGCTCCGCCCATGCCTTCGCCTACGATGGGATCCTTCTGGGCAAAGGCTGTGTTGATCCTTATTCGGATAAGGTCCTCCGCTCCACCATGGGTTCCATCTTTCAGTTGGTTTTGATGGACTCCTCGCCGGAGCACCTGGAAAGTCTGCAAAGGGAAGGTTACCGGATCCTTCTGTCGGAACCGGCGGGGGAACAGCCCATGAAAGCTGTTGAATTCTCACCCCCCCTCATCGTCGTCATCGGCAATGAAGCCAATGGGGTGGGGGAAGCGGTCCTAAATGTCCCACACACCAGCTTCCAGATCCCCATGCCTGGGGCTTCGGAGAGTCTCAATGCGGCCGTAGCCGCTTCCATCATCATGTATGAGAGCCGGCGCTAAGCACGGAAGAGAGATTCCAAAGGGTCTCAGGTAGCTGTTTTTCGTGAACGGATTCCCCTTTAGTTTCCTCACCACCGGAAACCACCCCAGCCAGGAGCTAAACCGGAGCTTTAGTCTGAGTGTCCTGCCTGAATGGTTCTCCCCTGAGACAAGTGGTTATCATAAACACCGAAACCTTAGCTTCAACCAGAAAATAACCAATCCGCCTTAATCAATGGATGTCCCTAGTCAGTTTGACTCGGGCGTCTTTTTTCTGTTTTTTTGCAGCTGGCTGCCCAAGTAGTGACATCTGATCAGTACTGAGGGTTCATGAGCAAATTATTCTTCGTTGTCCAAACAGGCTGGCTTATTTACCATTTTAGAGGCCCAGGCTGATAGGAGGGGAACCCCGATCCTTTCCTTTAATCCTTGACCGGCTTCTCCCTCCGCTGCTCAACTTTGGTTGGCATGGAGTGCTTTAAGTAGACACGTTGAGGGTCTTAATTAGCTCACAGAGATCATCTTGA
>CAZOTM010000159.1:0-5245 GCA_964582675.1 uncultured Clostridiaceae bacterium | reverse complement strand
AATAAATAGAAGGTGGATATTTGCAGAATTAGCAGGGAGTGATAAAGAATGGATAAAATCGCCAGCTTCACGATCAATCATGATACTTTGGAAAAGGGCATGTACATTTCAAGAGTCGACTGGGATATTGTTACCTACGATCTCAGGCTGAAGAAACCAAACCAGGGTGACTATTTCCCAATGGGCGCTGCCCACACCATGGAACATCTCTTTGCCACTTTCATCAGAAACAGCGAAATCGGTAAATATGTCATTTATTTCGGGCCCATGGGCTGCCGGACCGGGTTTTATCTCCTCCTCAGGGAGGAAGTTACCCACCGAGCTGCCATCGAGGCGGTTAAGGCGGCATTTGGGTTCATTGCCGGATATACCGGCGAGATTCCGGGTACTCAGAAGGCGGAGTGCGGCAATTATTTGGATCATGATCTGGCAGGTGCCAGAGATTTGGCTGCGGATATGGTGAAAGTATTGGAAAACTGGACGGAAGACGATTTGCGCTATAAAATATAAATCAGGCACAGATTGTGCCTAATCAAATTGTATAAGTGGCAGATCCTTTGGCTGGATCTGTTTTGGAGGTTTAACTTTGGAACTGAAACTCATACTGGAAGATATCCTGCATTATGTAGTCCCGATCATGGTCATCATCCTTGAACTGGTGGGCGTTTTCATCATAGGCTTTGGCAGCCTGCGTTCCCTCTACATTTTCTTCAAGTCAAAATTTGATGTGGAGGATGCCCATTTAAAGATTACCTTGGCCCAATCCCTGGCCCTTGCCCTGGAATTTAAAATGGGGGCGGAGATTTTAATGTCCATCATCGTCAAAACCTCCAGCGAGCTGCTGATCCTGGGAGCCATCATCATTCTTCGGGTTATGCTGACCTTCGTCATCCATTGGGAAATCAAAACCACACATGAGCACAGGGACGTAAAGGCTAAACAGTAAGGATCAGATTTTACTGGGATTGAAATGAAAAGCATAGGGCGAATCATTCATAAAAAGGTAAGGGCAGCCGTTTGGCTGCCTTTACCTTTTGCTGCAATGCAGGTCTGGTTTAGGAAGTTTATTCCCCCTTGGGTTTTTTCTTGTAGATATAGTGTCTGACACGGTCATAGGCTTCCTCATCACCCACCATGATAAAGAGGTCGCCTGCCTGAAAGCCCATATAGGGGCCAGGGGATAGGATCAGTTCATCCTCGCGTTTCACGGCGATGATGGTGGCACCGGTATTCTGCCAGAAGTTGACTTCACCGATGGCTTTATCAATCAGGGGGCTGTCCTCAGGGATCTCCACTTCAAGGGGGGCAAATGGATTGCTGGTTTTAAACCGCACCGTATAATCCAGGACACGTTCCACCGATTCTCTCAGCTTTTGGTCCAGAATTTCCTTCTGATTTAATATGTCCCCAATGGCATTGCGAATTCCGGCAATGGAATCGACGTTTTTGAATTGATTGATGAATTCCATGGAATTTTCGATGGATTCCACAACGATGCCGGAACCGTGAGCGACGGATACAATCTTCATATCCTCAAGGAGTGATACAGCCCGCCGAATGGTTTCCGGGGATACATTGTACTGCCCGGCCAATGTGGACCTGCCGGATATCCTTTTTCCTGCTGCGAATTCCCCGTTGGCGATCCTGGAAGCTATGTCGATTGCGATCTGTTGATAGATCGGTTTAGTGACTTTTTCCGCTTTTCTCATATGATTCCACCCCAAATTCCCGTAATGCTGCTCTACCCGAAATAATCCGTAGCTGTGACAATAATATTCCCCTGTTTACTGACGATGATCGTATGCTCATACTGAACGATCTGACTCCGGTTTTCCGTCCGAAGTTCCCAGATTCCCGCATCATTCTCTTCGACCCATTCATCGCCGTCGGACAGGAAGGTTTCAATGGCCAATACCTGACCGTCTTTGATGATGGCTGCGCCATGCTTTTCACCGTAATTGTAGATGTAGTGGGGGTCTTCGTGAAGGGCTTTCCCAATGCCATGACCAGTGAGGTTTCTTAAAACTGTGTAGTTGTTTTGAACAGCCTGTTTATAAATCGCCCGGCCGATCCCTGCGGTGGAACCGCCGATCTTGGCAGCTTTGATCCCCGCTGTCAGTGCCTCCCGGGATACCCGCATCATATCTGACTGTTTGAGATCAGGCGTACCGCAGACTACGGTGATCCCGGTGTCGGCAAAATATCCGTCCAGGGATGCGGATACATCGATATTAACAAAATCCTGGTTTTTGACGATATAGTTTCCGGGAATGCCGTGGGCACAGACTTCGTTGACGCTGATGCAGCTTTCCCCCGGGAAATTATACTGTGAAGCCGGGGCGGAAATGGCCCCATGGGCTTTGAAGATTTCACCGCAGAGTTTGTCCAGCTCTTGGGTGGTGATCCCGGGAACTACTTGTTTCGCCATTTCATCCCTGGCCAAAGCCACGATCTGTCCGATTTTGCGGATACCCGCCAAGTCTGTTTCATTTTGTATGATCATATTCCCTCACACCTCTTATGAAATCATTTTAGCACAATATGTTTGGAAATATGAACGCAAACGAATGGATTCCGGATCATCATTTTCAATAATCGTTTACAAATACAAGGCTTGTGCTTTATAATCTTACTATCTGCTGAATAAACTGAATTTATTTAGGCTTATTCTTTTATCAAAATAACTTCCCTAGGAGGAAAATATTATGAATGATGCTGAGTACAACATCACCAGGTTAAGAAACGTAGGCATAATCGGCCACAGCGGCTCTGGAAAGACAACTTTGACAGAGGCCCTCTTGAATTTTTCAGGAGCCATCGACAGGAGAGGAAGAGTTGAAGATGGAAATACTGTCTCAGACTTCGATCCCGAAGAGAAGAAGCGACAGATTTCACTACAGGCCTCTGTGGCGCCGGTTTTTTATAATGGGTATAAAATAAATTTAGTGGACCTTCCAGGATACTTCGATTTTGTGGGTGAAACGATCCAGGGGATGAGAGCGGTGGATATCGCTATGATCGTTATATCGGCAACCTCCGGCATTGAGGTCGGGACCGAAAAAGCTTGGAAATATACGGAAAAGATAAAACTGCCAAGGGCCTTCTATGTCAATAAAATGGACAGAGAGAATGCTGACTTTGATAAAGTTCTTGGTCTTTTAAAAGAAAAATTCGGTCTTGCCGTTGTTCCGGTCCAATATCCGGTAGGCAAGGAAGATAACTTCCGCGGCGTAATCAACGTGATCTCCGGCAGAGCCAGGATCCATGATCCCAAAACCGGCTTGATGACTGAAGAGGCGATCCCGGAAGAATATCTGGAAAAAGTGGCAGAATGCAGGGAAATGCTCATGGAATCCGTTGCCCAGACCGATGAAGTCCTTTTGGAAAAATATCTGGCAGGCGAACCATTGACGGATAAGGAAGTATACGATGCATTGATCCTGGGCAGTGTTGCCGGTGAGATCGCACCCTTGATGTGCGGTTCCGCACAGGAAAGAATCGGAATGACTACCCTTCTTGAAGACATCATCGAAGGCTTCCCATCACCACAATATGCGATTCCCCAGAAAGGCATCGATCTGAATACCAATCAGGAGATATTTGTGAATCTGACAGCGGATAAACCATTCTCCGCCATCGTATTCAAGACCATCGCCGATCCCTTTGTAGGCAAGATTTCACTCTTCAGGGTCATCACCGGTGAAGCCAAGGGTGAACTTAATGTATATAATCCCAATCGGGATAAAAATGAAAAACTCTCCAACTATTTCTTCCTCAGGGGCAAGAACCAGACCGCCACAGACCGGGTTATTGCCGGAGATATTGGAGCAGTTGCCAAACTGCAGTACACAAAGACAGGGGATACCCTCTGCGACCAGTCCTTCAAGGTCTTATATGACGCCATCAACTTCCCGCAGCCGGTCATGAGCCTGACAGTCCTTCCCAAGAGCAAGGGCGACGAGGACAAGATCTCCACCGGTTTGACCAAGCTGATGGATGAGGACCCCACCTTCTCAGTTTCCAGAGATCCGGAATCAGCTGAGATCATCATGTCCGGTCAGGGTGAGACCCATCTTGAGGTCCTGGCCAGCAAGCTTAAAAATAAGTTCGGGGCTGATGTACTTTTGGCAGAACCCAGGATCCCTTATCGGGAAACCATCAAGGGCTCGGCGGATGTCCAAGGCAAGCATAAGAAACAGTCAGGCGGTCACGGACAATACGGCGATGTCAAGATCCTGTTTGATCGGCGTACCGACGACGGGGATGAACTTGAGTTTGTGGATAAGGTAGTTGGCGGTGTCGTTCCCAGAAACTACATACCGGCTGTGGAAAAGGGACTGAGAGAATGTGTCCATGAAGGCGTGCTGGCCGGATTCCCGGTCATCAAGCTGCGGGCTACACTCCATGACGGATCCTACCACGCCGTGGATTCCTCGGAAATGGCCTTCAAGGTAGCTGCCTCCCTGGCCTTCAAAGCCGGTTTGGAAAAAGCTCAGCCCATCCTCCTGGAACCCATTGTCAAGCTGGAAGTCAAAGTCCCGGATGACTACATGGGCGACATCATTGGCGACATCAACAAGAAACGGGGCAGGGTCCTTGGTATGGACACCGAGGATGACATGCAGAAGGTCATCGCTGAGGTCCCCATGGCGGAGATCATTAAATACTCCTCCGACTTAAGATCCATGACCCAGGCCAGGGGAGAATTCAGGTACGAATTTGTCAGATACGAAGAAGTACCTGCCCTGGAAGTCCCGAAAATCATTGAACGGGCGAAAAAGCTGAAGGAAGAGAAAAATCAGTAACAGGCAGCCAATGATCAGGATTTGATCACGGGATGCTCAGAATAGAAGTAATTTTGGGAGCCGGATCCTGGATTCAACAGGATCCGGCTCCTTTTTGGACAAAGGCGGCTAAGGGGCAGCAAGCTTCAGCCGTTGGGAGATTTCTCCAGTTTTGGTTTTTCAATAAAAAGTTCTGATGTGGTATAATTTGGCATAGGCTGATCAGCCAGGCAAGCAGTCATCGGATCAATTATGGAGCCAGAGGTGAATGAGCATTTGCCGGAGGGGCAAGCCGATCAATTTCAGGAAAAACCAGCGATAACAACCGGCAGAAAAAAACTGTAAATAAAACTTCAGATAAAACCAGAGATAAGGAAACAACCTATGAAAGACTATGTTATCGGGATTGATTTGGGCGGTACGAAAATTACCACTGCCCTTGCGGATTTTAACGGAAATAT
>CAZOTM010000158.1:0-5256 GCA_964582675.1 uncultured Clostridiaceae bacterium | reverse complement strand
ATCTCCTTATTTGAATTATAAACGATTACAGAACTTTATTCCACGTTGGCTTGTTTATGCCAGGGCCAATTTTCCGGGTGGCTTACGGAGGATCGATTTGGTTCCCCTGAAATTTTTCTGAAAAAAAATTAACACCGCCAATAGACAATGCGGTGTTAATTTCACGAATAATTCATGGTAGTTAGTCTTCCCCGTCAACCAACAGCACTTCCCATTGCTGCATCAATTCCGCCAGATGGTCGTCTGCATCAGCGATCTCAGCCATGACGGCCTTGGTCTTTTCCGGGTTGAGGAAAACCTCTTCCCTGGTCAGGGACTCATTGAGCTGTAGGATCAAATCTTCGGTTGCGGTGATAGCCCCCTCGATTTTCTTGATATCGGCTTCCCGGCGTTTTTTATCCCGGGAGGATTCCTTATTGCTTTGCCTGGTTTTTTTGGCTGTGGAATCCGGTTCCTTTTTGTCGCTGGTTTTGATTTCCGGCTGCCGTTTTTCCAGATAGTAGGAGTAATTGCCCAGATATTGGTTGATGCCGGTCTCTTTCAGGTCAAAGATCTTATTCACCACTTTATTTAAAAAATAGCGGTCATGGGAGACGACAAGCATGGTGCCGTCGTAATCCATCAGGGAATCCTCAAGGGCTTCCCGGGAAGGGATATCCAGGTGGTTGGTCGGTTCATCCAGAAGGAGGAAATTGTCTTCCTGGAGCATGAGCTTCAGGAGATTGATCCGGCATTTTTCTCCGCCGGACAGGAGGCTGATTTGTTTGAATACCTCATCCCCCTTGAACAGATAGGCGCCCAGGGCATTTCTCAGTTCAGTGGTGGTAAGGTGGGGGAAATCATCCCAGACCTCATCCATCACGGTTTTGGCAGGATCCAGATTGGCCTGCTCCTGATCGTAGTAGCCGATCTGGACATTTCTGCCCAGGATGCTTCGGCCGGAATCCGGCGGGACACGGCCTAAAATAATATTGAACAGGGTGGTCTTGCCCCGGCCGTTTTCACCGATGATGGCGATTTTTTCGCCTTTGGTGATCATGAAGGTCAGATCCTCGAAGAGGGTTTTATCGCCAAAGGCTTTTGTCAGATGTTCGCACATCAGGACATCATTGCCGGATTCGAAGGCGGCTTTGAAGGAAATATTGGCCGCCCGGCCCATCTTCCTTGGTTTGTGGATCATCGCCATTTTATCCAGGCGCTTTTGGCGGGATTCCGCCGCCCGGACACTTTTTTCCCGGTTGAAGGAACGATATTTTTCAATGATGGCTTCCTGGCGCTTGATTTCGTCCTGCTGCAGTTCGTAGGCTTTCAGGCGGACCTGGTAGTCCTTTTTATAAAGCTCCAGATATTTGGTGTAGGATTCGTTGTAACAAAGCATCTCGCCTTTTAAGAGTAAAAAGGTCCGGTTTGTCACGTTATCCAAAAAGAAGCGGTCATGGGAGATGACCAGAAGCGTTCCTTTATAGGCTTTTAAAAATTCCTCCAGCCATTCCACCGCACTTAAGTCCAAATGGTTGGTGGGCTCATCCAACAGGAGGATATCCGGTCGTTTGAGGAGGAGCTTGGCCAAAGCCACCCGGGTCTTTTCGCCGCCGCTCAAATAGGCGATCTGTTTTTCCCAGGCAGAGGGTTCCAGTCCCAAACCGATCATGACCCGCTGCATTTCGCCGATGTAGGTCATACCGCCGCGGAGGATGAACAGATCCTGCAGGGTAGTGTACTCCAATATCAGCTCATCGTGCCATTTTTTATTGTCCTCTGAGTAGGGCAGGCTCATCTGTTCCTCGTAGTCCCGCAGTTTTTCACCCATGGCGGTGAGCTCGCTGAACACAGTCAGGACCGCCTCATAGATGGTATTCTCCCCAGAAAGATCCAGGTTTTGGGAAAGGTAGCCCATGGTTTTGGTCCGATCCAGATAAAAATCCCCCTCATCCGGGCTGAGCTCCTTGATCAGGATTTTAAACAGGGTAGATTTTCCCACTCCGTTGGCGCCGATCAAAGCCACCTTTTCACCTTCATTGACCGTAAATGTGATTCCGGATAAGATAACATCGGTGCCATATTCTTTTTTTATGTTGGTGCAAGATAAAGCGATCATTGAGTTATCCTCCGGAACGTAATGTCGGAAATTCGTGTCGGGAAATCATTTCGAGTTTTTTTTTCCATTTATCATTATAACAGAATATGGGGGGCTTATGGAGAAACGAAAATGAGATTTGAAATAACCCTGCCCTTACACTATAATGAGTGGTGGAATACGGGAAGAAACGGGTGCAAAAATGGACATTTGGAATGTGGCTTTGATTGGAGTCGCTTTGGCGATGGATGCCTGCGGCATGGCGATCTCCATTGGGATCAATTGCCAGGTTGAATTTATCAATAAGGTGAAATTTGCGTTAAGCTTTGCATTTTTTCAGTTTCTCTTTGCCTTCGGAGGAGCTTTTCTGGGACGGTTTATCAACAGCAATATCGTGGCACTGCCATCGTTGATCGGCGCCATCGCGATTTTGATCGTGGGCATCATGATGATCAGGGAAGGCATGGAAGACAAAGCCGAGTGCATCCTGATCAAACCGGGGATGGCATTGATCCTGGGCGTGTCGGTTTCCATTGATGCCCTGGTGGTGGGTATAACGGCTTTATTTTCAAGAGGGGACTACATTTTTTCGGATGGACTGCTCATCGGAGGGATTACCCTGGTGCTGGTCACCATCGCCTTCATCCTGTCCAGGCATTTACAGAAAATGACCTTCATCGCTAAATATTCAGACTATCTGGGTGGCATCATCCTGATTTTATTCGCTCTTAAAATGATGTTTTTATAATATATGAAAAAATGTTATAATAAGTGAGAATCGGCAATCGTAAAACAGGAGGCGGTCCCATGGACTCGGTAACAATACTTAAAAATTACGGCCTTAAGGTCACAAAGCCCAGGGCAGCCATTCTGGATATTTTATCCCGATCTGACCACGGGCTGGATGCAGAAAGTATCCGGGATGAGGCGGAATTGAGTGACCTGTTCATCAATCTGTCGACGGTTTACCGGACGCTGGAGCTGCTGGGCAGTTTAGGAGTCATTGAAAAGTTTGATTTGGGTGAAAAAAAGTATAACTATGTCTTGCGCAAGGCGACCCATATCCATTCCTTGACCTGTGAAATCTGCAATAAAACCGTGGATCTGGATTGCCCGATGATCAAAATCGAGGAGCTCATCAACAAGGAAACGGGTTTTTCCATTATGGAACATCATTTGGAATTAAAAGGCATTTGCCGGGAATGCAGTCAAAAGCTGTCTGACCGGAAAGATGACTGACGGGGAGATTGAGCAACTCTGCCAAACTGCTGTCAACCTGAAAGATAAAAATATGACCAGAACCTGACAGGGAGGACTTGCAGGCAAAACCGGACGAAGAAGCCAAACTTGAAACCGCCGGGGGAAATCGATACTGATTTCCCCCGGCGGTTTTTACGATGGCAGGATGATTCCCGGTGCTTCCCCGGGCAGGAATCCTTGCCTTACGTCCCGGAGCGGATCATGATCCCCGGCGGAACAGGAAGGTAAGGATCAGGACGGCAACCGAGGCCAGGGCAATGGTTCCTCCCGGAGCTGAGTCCATGTAGTAGGAGAGAACGATCCCGCCCATTACGGAGATGATGCCGAAGGCCATGGCCGACAGGAGTGTTTTAAAGAACCCCCGGCGAAGATTTAAGGCTGCTGCAGTGGGGATGACCAGGATGGAGGAGATGACCAACAGTCCGGTGATCCTGGTGGAGACACCAACGGTGGCACCGGTCAGAGCAGCGAACAGGTAATTGAGTTTGGTGACATCGATGCCGTTGATCCTTGCCCCGTCTTCATCAAAGGTTGCATAAATGAGCTGGTGCCTGTAGATGTAGAGGAATGCCAGGGACACCAGCATGACTCCAAGGATCATCAATAGGTCGAAGGCGGTTACGGTAAGGATGGATCCAAAGAGAAATTGAGTGATGTTCGTCCCGATTTTGCCGGTGGAGGCCAGGATGATGGCAATGCCGATGTTGAAGGTCATGACGATGCTCATAACGACTTCCTGATAACCCTGGTATTTATTCCGCAAATATTCGATCAGGAGGGCGGACAACAGAGTATAAACCAGGGAGGCCGCTCCGGGGGCAATCCCCATGATCAGACCGGCCGTCACGCCGGCAAAAGAAGAATGGGACAGGGTATCCCCCATCATGGAAAATCGTTTCAATACGAGAAAGGTTCCGATCAAGGGGCAGAGGATGGATATCAAAAATCCCGCAGTCAGTGCATTCCTCATGAATTCATAATCAAGCATGGAAATCCACCTCCCTGTGGTAAAGATAATTGTCCATATCCTCGTGGTTGATCTTTTTCATGAAGTCCGCCACCGTATAAAGGGTCTCCCGGCCTTCCTTCATGGTCAGAATGTGGCTGGAATTATGGAGGGCATAGGCGATGTCATGTTCGATGGAGATGATGGTCAACCCCGCCTGGTTTTTTTTATGGAGGAGCTCCCGCAATAGTTCCTGGGATTTGGCATCGATGCCGGTCAGTGGTTCGTCCAATATGATCAGGTCCGGATCCCCGGATAGGGCCCGGGCGATTAAAACTCTTTGCTGCTGGCCGCCTGACAGATCGCCGAACAGGGTATCGTTCTCCTGCTCCATTTGAACGGCTTTCAGGTACCACAGGGCGTCATGGCCGACACTTTTCGAAGTTAAGATGTGGATATCCAGCATCTCCTTGACATTGACTGGAAATTTTAAGTTGAAGGCTTCTTTTTTCTGGGGCACATAGCCTACTTTTTTGAAGCGGTTGGTTATGGTGCCTTGATTGGGCCGGTTCAAACCAAGCATCAGCTTGATCAGGGTGGATTTGGCTGACCCGTTTTCCCCCAGGATTGTGAGGAACATCCCCGGTTGGATATTAAGATTTAATTTATCGATGAGATAAGGTTCCCTTCCCTCGTAGGAAAAGGAAATATCATTCAGTTCCATACTGACTCCTTCAGTGGGTTTCATACATTTTCCATGCAACAGCGTACATCCTATTATATTTCAAGGCCCGGCCATATGCAAACCATTCGCATCCCTGCCTCTTAAGGATATGACTCGCAACTCCGTTTTTTAAGGATGATTGCGGCGGGAGATGTTTTGCAGGTTCTCTTCCAGGTTGTAACGGCCGGATTAATTAGAGACTGCTGAATAGGGCGTAACCTTAGTATTCAAGCCATTTTCAGCCGAAAT
>CAZOTM010000157.1:0-5276 GCA_964582675.1 uncultured Clostridiaceae bacterium | reverse complement strand
TGGCTGGCAGGTCCTTGGGCAGGGAGTTTTTCGCATAGATCAGCCGGATGGACTCCGGCTCAGCCTTGCCCAGTTGCAGGGCTTCCTCCACCACCGCCGCATCCAGATCCACCTCCAGCCGGTTATAGCTCATGTAGTCTTCGATCCCATTGTAGGAGAATAAAACATAGCGATCGGCCAAAGGCACGATGAGTTCCTGCCGGAGTTTGGCCAAAGCCTCCTCCTTGGTCAAATTTCCCACATCGATCCCCATCACCGTAACCCCCGGGAAGATCCGGGTGGTATATTTATGGAGCAGCCGGCTGTCATTCACATCCCTGACCGGGGTGGTCTCCACCGGAACAGTCGCTGCGGAGGTGGCGGCCGATGTTGTATTTGCGGCAGGAGCCGAGCTGTTGCCGGTAGTTGATCCATTGGCCGATTGCAGGTTGGAACATCCCGTCATTATGAGCAATGAGCAAATCATAGCTGTAAAAATTCTTTGTCGTTTCAATTGAATGATCTCCGTTTACTTGAGGTATGGTGGCCAGTTCCTTCCGGATCCATCGTAAAGACCTGGAAGTAGAAATTTTTCTACATATTAGCACACGGGAAGGAAATATTAAAGTGTTAATCGGTAACAGACCGCCTGTTAATAAAACATATTCGAATATATGATAAACTTATCAAATACCATTAGCAAACCGATGAGGATCAGGAACAGTCCGGAGATCCTGGATATGATGTTGTAGTGCTGTTTGATCCAACGGAAGACTTCCGTCAGGGAGTTGAACAATAGTGCGCTGATGAAAAACGGCACACCCAGCCCCAGGGAGAAGGTCAACAGCATCAACCCGCCTTTTAAGACGGTGCCGCTGGTACCGGCGGTCAACAGGGCGGCAGTTAAAAAACTGCCCAGACAGGGCGACCAGCCGAAGGCGATGATAATGCCGAAGAGGAGTGAGGAACTGAAACGGTCGGTTTTAAACTTCATATTCAGGCGGGCATCCCGGTTGAACAGACCAATTTTCAGGACCCCCATCATGTTCAGACCCATGAAAATGACTAACAGGCCGCCAATCCGCTGGATCAGGACCCGCTCGTCGATGAGAAATTGGGAAATGGTGGTGGCTGACATGCCCAGGAGCACAAATATTATGGTAAAGCCCATGATAAACCCCAGGGAGTTTATCATGAGCTGCCGGTTGTCATTTTCCTGTTTACCCGCCAAAAATGTCAGGTAAACTGGGATCATGGGCAGAAAACAAGGTGATACGAAGGCCAGGATCCCTTCTAAAAACAACAGGAGATACACTTTGGGATCCATCTTAATCCATTTCCTTCAGGATTTCTGTGACTTTGGCTTTGGTCAGGACGCCTTCATTGTAGCGGTGGATATAGCCGGCCTTATCCACAAAGACGGTGGTGGGAATGACCCGGATCGCCAGATTGGCTGCGGCGGATTGGGTTTCGTCGTAGAACATGAATTTAAAATCCATATCATTGGCCGTCAAATACTCCAGGGCGGTTTTCTTCGTTTCCAGGCCCGTGGTTAAATTGATCATGATGATCATGGTTTCCCCATCGTCAGCCATGGCTTTGTCCAATTCCAAAAACTCCGGCATTTCCGCCTTGCAGGGACCGCACCAGCTGGCCCAGACATTGATGACCAGCTTTTTGCCGAAAAACGAGGAGATGGGGTAAACATTCCCCGCCTCATCGGTGACCTGGAAATCCGGCAGCTTGGTCCGTTCTGCCGTTGGGGTGGTGGAAGCTGCGGTTGACCCGGCATCGCCGGAAGGTTGAGTGCCGGGATTCCCGGTGGTATTGGTACTGCCGGCAGTGGTCAATGGTCCAGTTTGATCCGGGCTGCTGAGGTTGTCGTAAACCAGTTTGACCCCAATCAGGAGGGCGGCAAATAGTAATAATCCTAACACAGGTCTGAATGATTTTTTCAATTGATTCTCCTAAAAAATTGATGGGAATGGGCGGTGGAGCGTTGCTAATGCTATTTCTTAAGGTCCTTGACAGCTTCCCAGTCCTTCAGGAAACGGTCGATGCCGGCATCCGTCAATGGGTGCTGCAGTGATTCCATGATTACCTTATAGGGGATGGTGGCAATGTCGGCTCCGGCCAAGGCGGCTCTGGTGATATGGGTTTTGTTCCGGATGGAAGCGGCGATGATCTCCGTTTCGATCCCGAAATCGTAGAAGATTTCAGCGATCTCTTCAATGACGGCGATGCCATCCAAACCGATGTCATCGAGGCGGCCGATAAACGGCGAAACATAGGAAGCTCCGGCTCTGGCGGCTGCCAATGCCTGTGCGGCCGTAAAGATCAAGGTAACGTTGGTCTTGATGTTTTCCTTTTTAAACTGAGCAACGGCCTTTAAGCCTTCCGCGGTCATGGGAACCTTGATGATGACGTTGGGATGGATCTTGACCAGCTCCCTGCCCTCTGCCAGCATGCCCGGTGCATCCAGGGAAACTGCTTCGGCGGAAATCGGCCCGTCGACGATCTGGGTGATTTCCTTGATGACATCCTCAAAAACCCTGCCCTCCCGGGCAATCAGGGAAGGATTGGTGGTTACGCCCGATAGGATCCCCAATTCACTGGCTTTTTTGATCTCTTCGATGTTGGCAGTGTCGATAAAATATTTCATAGTTCAGCCTCCTGGCAAATGGTTTGATTTGGTCTATACGGCTATCTTACCATAGTCCCCACCTGACGGGAACAATAACTCTTTCTAATGGACACTAATTGGCACCCAGCGGTCCACAAGTGGTCCTATGACGTTAAAAGGCAGAAGCGTGCAGCTTCTGCCTTTTTGTCGTCACTGGATCTTATTCGTTGGTTTTATGACCTTCAGTCGTCGGAGCGCCTTCTTCCCCATGCAGGAACTCATTGTTCTCAGCTTTGGCGGAGAATTCGCCAGCTTTTGACTGGGATTCTGCAGATGCTACGGGGGATACGGAGATGGTTTCCTTGACCTGAGTCACTTTTGCCCCTTCGTTGGGAGCTTTAGTGCCGGAGGGTGAATAATCAAAGGAAGCCAGCCGTTTGTAGCTTTCCAGCCTGTCCTTGGCATCTTCTTCCGTCTTCTTGAACAGCTCTTCGGCTTCTTCCGGGAAGGCTTTCAGGAGAGAATTGTAGCGAACTTCACTCATCAGGAAATCTCTGAAGGATGTCTTGGGATCCTTGGAATCCAGCGTGAACGGATTTTTGCCTTGATCCTTCAGATCAGGATTGAACCGGTAGAGGTTCCAATAACCGGATTCAACGGCCCGCTTGGTTTCTTCCTGGCTCATGCCCATGCCGTTCTTCAGGCCCTGGTTGATGCATGGTGCGTAAGCGATGACCAGGGAAGGTCCCTTGTAGGCTTCTGCTTCAACCAGTGCCTTGATGGTCTGGTTCTTGTCAGCGCCCATACCGATCTGAGCAACATAGACATAGCCGTAGCTGATGGCCATCATGCCGAGATCTTTCTTCTTGGTCCGCTTGCCGGAAGCCGCGAATTTGGCAATGGCTGCCGTTGGAGTCGACTTGGAGGACTGGCCGCCGGTATTGGAGTATACTTCAGTATCCATGACCAGGACGTTGACATCCTCGCCGGAAGCCAGCACATGGTCCAGACCGCCGTAGCCGATATCATATGCCCAACCGTCGCCGCCGAAGATCCACTGGGATTTCTTGGACAGGTATTCCTTGTTGTTGTAGATGGACTGGAGCAATGGGTCCGTGGAACCCTGCAGCAGGGGAAGCAGTGCGTTCTTGGCTGCCTTGCTGCCTTCGCCATTGTCGAAATTATCCAGGTAGTTGACGAAAGCGGCCTTCAGCTCGTCGCTTATGGTGCCCTCGGCAATCAGCTTTTCGATTTCTCCCTTGATTTTGGCTCTCTGGGCATTGTACCCCAAGTACATACCCAAGCCGTATTCGGCATTATCCTCGAACAGGGAATTGCCCCAAGCGGGACCTTCGCCCTTGTAGTCGGTGGTGTATGGTGTTGCCGGAGCTGAGGCACCCCAAATGGAGGAACAGCCTGTGGCATTGGCGATCATCATCCGGTCGCCGAAGAGCTGGGTGATCAGTCTGGCATATGGTGTCTCACCACAGCCGGCACAGGCGCCTGAGAATTCCAGGAGCGGCTGTTCAAACTGGCTGCCCTTTAAGGTCAGTTTATTGGCAGGGTTGGTTTTGTGGGATAATCCCATGGCATAATCCCAGTTGGGGACTTGGTCCATTTGCGTATCGATTGGCTTCATCAACAGGGCTTTCTGTGGTGCAGGACAAACCTGGGCACAGTTGCCGCAGCCGGTACAGTCCAAAACCGAGATCTGGATCCTAAAATCCATACCTTCGAAGGTTTTGCCGCCCAGCGCCTTCTTGGAAGTGAAGGTTTCCGGAGCCTTGGCTTTTTCTTCGCCGTTTAACAGGAAAGGCCGGATGACTGCATGGGGGCAGACATAGGCGCACTGGTTGCACTGGATACAGGCATCGATCTGCCATTCAGGCACATCCACAGCGATAGCTCTCTTTTCAAAGGCCGCCGTTCCCATTGGGAAGGTGCCGTCCGGCCGGTCGATAAATGCGGAAACCGGCAGACTGTCACCAGCCTGAGCATTCATCGGTTCCAGAATCTTGGAGATGAATTCGGGAACAGCTTTTTTGGTTTCATCGGCTGATACAGCGCTGGCCCATTCCGGTTTGACGTCGATCTTGACCAGGGCTTTGACACCGCGGTCGATGGCATCGTTATTCATGCTGACGACTTTGCCGCCCTTCTTGCCATAGCTCTTTTCAACGGAATCCTTCAGGTAATTGATGGCATCTTCCACGGGAATGACGTTGGCCAGTTTGAAGAAGGCCGACTGCATGATCATATTGATCCTTGTTCCCAATCCCAGATCCGTGGCAATGGAGAAAGCATCCAGTGTGTAGAAATTGATCTTCTTCTCGGCAATGGTCCGCTTTAAGTCGGCTGGCAGCTTGGCTTCAACCTCTTCCGGAGTCCACTTGGTATTGAGCAGGAAGATTCCGCCGTCTTTGATGCCCTGAAGCAGGTCGTATTTTCCAACATAGGAAGGATTATGGCAGGCGATGAAATCCGCTGCCTGGATCAAATAAGGCGCTCTGATTTTTTCTTTGCCGAATCTTAAATGGGAAACGGTGATACCGCCGGATTTCTTGGAGTCATAGGAGAAATAGCCCTGGGCATACAGATCGGTGTGGTCACCGATGATCTTGATGGCCGATTTGTTGGCGCCGACGGTTCCGTCGGATCCCAGTCCCCAGAACTT
>CAZOTM010000156.1:0-5305 GCA_964582675.1 uncultured Clostridiaceae bacterium | reverse complement strand
ATTTTTCTAATTTTCCAATTTTCCAATTTTTCCAATCACTGGCCCTGGCTGATGAAGGAGGTAGATCAGCATGGCCTGATACGATTTTAAATGAATTATCTATTAAAATAGTTGATAAAATGTCAATGTCTGGTGAAATAATCTGGGTCGGGAATCACTAACCTGACGCAAAGGTTAGAATGAGTCTATCAAGTAGATAAATAAGGGAAAAAATAAGTTCAGAAAGGTGGATAAAAATTGAAACTACTCGAAGAAATCAAAAAAGAGCATGATCTGATCAGGGACTATTTCCTCCAGATGGAGAACAATGAAGACAAAGCCCCGGAGATTTACCAGGATTTGGCGGTGTTCGTCCTGACCCATCACGAAGCCGAGGAAACTGTGGTTTTTAAAGAGCTGTCCAGGAAGAAGGACGTCAAAGAAGCCAAAAACGAACTGATGGCCGAGCATGCTGCCGTTCGGCGGACGATGCAGATCCTCCTTGATACTCCTCCGGATGACCCAATGTGGATGGCCCATTTACATGTTCTTAAGGACCTGCTGTATCATCATGTGGAAGAAGAAGAAAATGAACTTTTCCAAATTCTAAGGGAAGAGAAAGACGAAACGGAACTCTCTGCCCTGCAGAAGGAATTTCTAGACTATTTCCGGCAAGCCGAACCCAAAAGCAAAAAGCAGGTAGCTGCCGGTGACATTTCCAAACCGGAAGACCGGATCCCCAAAAGCCGGAGCTGACTGACAGAATCGTAAATATCTGATTGGGGAGAATTGGACATACCAAACACCCCTTGGGCGCAAAAACTGCCAGTCCGGATTTAAACTCAAGAATTGTGCCAAAAACTAAAAAAATATCTGTGCCAGGATCCGCAGTCTGTAAACTTCGGATCTTTTTTTATTCAAGCGCCAGCTGACTGATCGTCACTCCATCAGGGAATTCATCCATAGCGGCCAAATCAGTCCAGCTAATGGCTTAAACTAAACAGACTCCAAATACCAGGTCAAAAAACAAATAACAAGACCTTTATAAAATCCGGATTCCCTACCCTTGTTGAAAAAAGACTGTTATACTACTCATCGGACTTAAACTCAAATGAAGTATCGCGGTCTCTTTTCAGAGACTTGTGGATGGGGGTTGGCAATGAATAAACAGCGGCTGGGAATTCTATATATGATCATCGCATCGTCGGCGTTTGCCTTCATGTCCCTCATGGTCAAGCTATCCGGGGGAAGGATCCCCCTGTTTGAACAGGTTTTTTTTCGCAACCTGATCATGGTGGCTTTTGCATCCGTCATGCTGAAAAAAGACGCCATCACCATAAATGTCCCCAGGGAATACCGGGCGACCCTGTCATTGCGGTGTTTATTCGGCTATCTTGGCGTCGTCTCGGTCTTTTATGCCAATAATCATCTGACCCTGGCTGATGCCCAGATCCTGCAAAAGCTGAACCCCTTCTTTGTGATCCTGGCTTCTGTCATCCTGCTTGGTGAAAGGATGACCTTTCCCCGTTTCCTGACGGTCATCGCCGGCTTCACAGGAGCAGCCATCATCATCGATCCCACCGGCAGCTTCAACCTTTTTCCTTCTCTGGTGGGCTTGGGTTCTGCCCTTTTCTCCGGGCTTGCCTACGTATCCATCCGGAAACTGTCCGGAAAGATCCATGGCATGGTGATCATCTTCTGGTTTTCCCTCCTGTCGGTCCTCTTCACCATACCGATCATGCTGACAAATCTGGTTTTGCCAAATTCCCGCGAATGGTTATTCTTGATCATGATCGGCGTGTTTTCAGCCCTTGGCCAGTATTTTATAACCAGGGCCTATATCACCACCGAGGCCTCCAAGGTGACCCTCTATGACTACACCGGTGTTCTCATCTCCCCCATTTTGGGTTACCTGGTTTTCGGAGAGCTCCTCAAACCCAATACCCTGGCGGGCACCTGCATCATTATCGTCAGCGGCTATGTGGCAGCCAAGCTGAAGGATCCGGCCAGACGATGACCTGATCATGAGTTGAATAGAGCCCTGAGGGGTGGCTTGGGATAAGGCTTTCGCCATTCCGCCTGCAGTGGCGACATATCCTCATCCCCCTTAATTTCAGCCCAAGCACTACAGGTCAACCCAATCTTTGTTTGATTTCGAGGCGTTTGTTCGAGGCGTTTGTTCGAGGTGTTTGATTCAAAATTTATGATTCGATGTTTATCATTCGATGGTTATAATTGGGATAAATGGACCAGGTGTTGGTTTGATCTGTTTGGGCTTATTTGTATTAGTCTTACACGCAAGGCCGCTTGCTTACTCATTGGGGCAGGTATCCAAACCTGTGGATTTCTGAAATTACCGGCAATCAAGCTTATTTCCAATCCTCTGCACTATCCTGGTCATTCCCGTTTAAATCAACTCCCCAGTCACCTGCCTGGATCCTACCCTTGGGTTAACCGCTTTCTTACCCAATTTACTGCCCTCTGCCTGAGTCTGGCTCTGACTCAGCTTTCAGCCTGTCAGCGCTTATTCCAGCTGATGGGATCGGCTGCTGGTTAATCCCCGGTTCATCGCCGTCAATCAGTCTGGGACGCAGGGGGTCAGCCAGGGGCCGATTGGGGATCATCGGATCGGCTTTGCGGGCGTAATCCTGCCAAATCTGGGTAGCGATCTCGGCGATGATTTCCCGAAATCGGCGGGCGGAATATACCATGGCACCGGACCCATAAGTCTGCATTTGTTCGGCCAGATCCGAGGTGACGACTTTTACGGGGTGGTTCCCCGCCAGCTCCCGGACACGCCGCTCAATGTAGCGGTCGGCGGTTTCATTTTCCCTGGTGAAGATTACGGTCAGCCGATCCTGTTCCTCCCTGCTGCCAGTCCCGCCCACCACCTTCCAGGCATCAAAGACCAGGATCACCTGTTCTTCGGTATAGCCCTGGTAATCATGGAACACCTCAATGAGTTTTTCCCGGGCGGCATCAAAATTGATCCTGGCAAGCTCGGCCAGCTCCGGCCAGGCATGGATCACGTTGTAGCCATCCACCAGTAAATAGACCGGTCCGGTCTGACCGGGGATTTTTCCTTCGGTCTTGGCCGGTTGTTCCGCCTTTCGGGCTCTCTGTCGCCGCCATTGCTTTTTCTCGTTGGCGTTGGCATAGAATGTCTGCTGCAGGATCCGGTCGATCTCCTTGGGATCAATGGCAGACCCGGTATGGGCGGCAGGGTGCTGTCCCTCATGGGGTCTGGCTGCCCCTGTTTTCTTCACTGGGATGTCTGCAGCGATTTCCACCTCATCCCAGGGCACATAATAGCCTGCACCATGGCTGCAAAAGATACTGCCTGAGGGAAATGCCGGGTCTTTTTCCGGATCATAGACCATGGTCTGGAGGATTTTGGCTTCATCCTGGCAGGGCCTGTAGCCGCCGAATTCAAAACGCAGATTGGCATGTCCCCGCGCCGCTGACAGCATCTCCCGCTGATAGGAACGCAGGGTTCGAACCGGGCCGCAGCCCGTTATGACCATTTCTTCATTTCCCGGCAGAGCCTGGATCTTTTCCCCACCCAGCCTGTCCAGATCCGCGATCATGCGTCCCACCGCTGCCTGGTCGGTGAGGATCTCAAAGTCGTAATAGGGCTCCAGCAGGCGGCACGCCCCCATTTTCCGGGCCTGCATCAGTCCCTGGCGCAGGGCCCGTGCTGATGCCTCACGAAAGTCACTGCTCTGGCTATGCCGCTCATGTTCCCGGCCGTTGATTAAAGTGACCTTCAGATGGGATAGTTCCGTACCGGCCAGGACCCCAGGAACCTCCATCCCCCTCATCTCCCGAAGGATCTGCTGCTGACGGATGGGGGGCAGATCGCTGATACTGCACTCCGAACTGAAGATGACGCCCGGGGCCGCCGCTGGCTCGATCCGAAGCTGGACCTCCGCATAATGACCCAGGGGCTCATAGTGACCGATACCGGTCACCGCAGCGGTAATGGTCTCACGATAGACAATTGAGCCTTCATCCAGGCTGATCTTCATGCCCCCCCGTCTCTCCAGGAGATCCTGCAGGACTTCCAAAAGCATATCCCCCATGACATGGACATGGACTGAGGAGGTCTCCCGATCAATCGCGACACCCAGATCCGGCAGTTCCTCACTGATCTCCAGGAGCAGACGAATCAGTTTTGCCTCATCCCCGCCCTCCAGGAGATGGACCCGATAGCTCAGAATCGGGAAGATGGCGGGTTCTTGCTCCACCCCATCTCCGAGGATCTGCCCGACTCTGGTCTCTTTCAGGCCCGTCACCCCACAGATCTCTCCGGCGGCAGCCGATTGGACGCCGGCAAAGCCGTCGCCTGAATACAGCCGGATCTCATTGATCTTTTCATCCCCGATGAGGGATTTATTTTTCAGGGTGCCTCCGGTGATTTTCAAAAAAGTCAGCCGCTGATTCTCCTCCCGGGTGATTTTATAGACCCGGGCCGAAAAGTCCTCCGGGTACTCCGGTGTAAGCGTCCAATGGACCAACCCCTTAAGAAAATCTTCTACCCCATGATCCTTCAATGCCGATCCGAAATAGCAGGGAAAGATTTGCCGCTGGCGGATGCTTTGCCGGACCGCCTGAGGATCAACGGACCCGCTTTTAAGAAACGCCTCCAGGAGAGGTTCCGACAATATGGCCAGCTCTTCCGATTGAAGGAGATCCGGCACGGTAAAGTCCAGGATCTGTTCTGACAGATCCCGGCGCAGTTCCTCATAGACTTGCCTGGGATCCACAACTGCCTGATCCGTTTTATTGACAAACAGGAACACCGGGACCTGGTATAATCCCAGCAAATCCCATAGCCGTCTGGTCTGAGCGGTCACCCCATCCGCTCCGTTAATGACCAGAATGCAGTAATCCAGGACAGGCAGGGTCCGTTCGGTCTCCGGCGTGAAATCGGCGTGTCCCGGGGTATCCAGCAGGATGATCTGCACATCATTCAAATTCAGCCGGGCGATCTTTGAATAAATGGTTATCCCCCGCGCCCGTTCCATCCCCGCCGTATCCAGATAGCTGCTGCGGTGGTCCACCCGGCCGATTTGACGGATGGCTCCGGCATGATAAAGCATGGCCTCCGCCAGCGTTGTTTTTCCTGAATCAACGTTGGCCAGAATCCCAATAATTCGATTTTTTGATATGACCGCCAAGCTCCCACCCCCTATAATTCACCATTGCCGCCAATGGGCTCAATGCTTCCAGTATATCATCCTTTGTCCGGTTACTGTATGACATGTTCCAAGGATGTTCCAAGGAACTCCCAGCCGGCATTGCAGCCCACTCCCCAATGGTTTTT
>CAZOTM010000155.1:0-5305 GCA_964582675.1 uncultured Clostridiaceae bacterium | reverse complement strand
TTGCGGATCAATTCAGGTACTGAATAGGTTCCCATATGTGTCCTCCATACCTAACCATATACCTAAATTATAATATAAATGGAATGAAAAATCCATAGATATTTCAAAGAAAAAAGGCGTTTAAGCCTTATTTCATGAGGTTTTAGGCAATAATAGTTTTAGCCTGGAAAAAGGTCCGACTGAGGGAGTATACCTAAAAAAACAAAATAGTGTGACTAAAGCAAGAATTAATAATAGAATAATCGACTTATTGTTATGCGGCTTTTCCTGATTGATTTTGTTTTTGGGATTATGGGCTTGAGTGTTATTGTTCTTCCTTTTTGGGTCTACTTTGTCCATAACCTGCTCCTTTTTCATGTGATTTTCTTCCCAGACATTCTTAGATTTTTCCGGGTCCATCCACGATTTTATTATTCGTTTTTGTTCCGGATATGCAACTTAAGTCCTGCCATTCCTCAAGTCTCTCAAACGATCTCAACACCTCCATAAGCGGTTGTGTTTTTTTTGCGGAAATTGATGATCGGATTTCCTTGTTGGCTAGGGTGAACGCACTGTTGCATCCGCGAAAATGTCCCAATCAAACAAGAGCTGAAAATATGACTCAGTGATAGATTTATCGGAGCTTAAGCGTTTTAGATGCATTCCATTCCAGCTGATACAGAAACCTTCCTAAATATGGTTCACTAAGCAATCAGGAGGCTATTTACAGTTTATCATTCAATTCTCAATAATTATACAAAATATTGGATAAACATGCACGGCTGTCAGGTATACAAATATCCTTTCTTCCAACATTATTTTCCATTATTTTTTGATGAGCCACTCCAGAACATTATATTGACGGATGCCCTCATGGTTGGCACGATCCGGGAAATCGTCCAATGTCAGCAGGTATTTGGGGTGGTGGTCAGGTATTTTTTGAAGCGGTTCAAGCTCGCGTGCCAATGTATCTGAGTCCAGCACAGTTGCGGCCACCTGATAGTATTCGATCCCGTCAAACCCCTGGGCAACGAAGTCCACCTCTTTTTCCACCAGTTTGCCGATGGTCACCTTGTATCCCCGCCTGATCAATTCAAGGTAAACAATATTTTCGAGTAAATGGCCCAAATCTGATGAGCTTCCGCTGGTAAGCAGCTCCCTTAGTCCGGTATCCACTATGTAGTATTTGCCAAGTGTTTTTAAAAGCTGTCTGCCTTTTATATCAAAGCGGTCAACCTTATAAAACATGAAGCTGTCGGTCAGTGCCCGCAAATAGTGATCCACCGTGTTGACTGAGATTTTTCTTCCGCTGGAATTAATGGTGTCACTGATCTTCTTTGCTGAAACCGGGCTGCCAATATTGCTACTCAAAAACTTCACGATGCTTTCAAGCAGAGATATATCGGTTATCCCTTCTCGCTTGGCGACATCTTTGATGAGAATGGTGTTGTAGATACCGTCGATATAATCCCTAATAAGACCGCTTTCTTTTTTCAGGGCTGCCACATAGGGGAATGATCCGTTTTTCAGGTAATCGTTGAATGCTGCCTTTACACCACTGGACTTGGTTTCGCCGGTAAATGTGAGATATTCGGAAAACGACAGGGGGAGCATTCGGATTTCCACATAACGGCCGGATAAAAGCGTGGCAAGCTCGCCGGAAAGCATATGAGCATTGGAACCAGTTATATAGACATCCACATGATCTTTTATGAACAGACTGTCCACCGCTTTTTCATAGTCTGGGCACTCTTGCACTTCATCAATAAAGACATAGGTGTATTTCCCTCCGATAAGGCGCTCTTTGATATAGTCATAAAGCGCTTTATAATTCAGCAGTCCCTCATACTCAACATCCTCCAGGTTGACGAAAACGATTTGCTCGTCTGTGACCCCGGTGCTTTTGAGGTGCTCAATATAAAGGGAAAACAGTGTTGATTTGCCGCAACGCCGTACTCCTGAAACGACTTTGATGATCTGTTTTTCACGCCAGCTTATAAGTTTACTCAGATATTCAGGTCTTTTTATCATTTCTGCCACCTCTTGCAACGAGTATAGCATAGGGCAGGTGAGATCGTAAAGTTTTTTCTCTGGAGAGAAAAAACTTCAATTTATATTGACTTTTTTCTATATTGGCTGAGTTAATAAGAGGCAGAAAATAGAGCCTAGCATGATTGCACGGCTCTATTTTCTGACAGGCTGGTCCGACAATTTCCGGATTGGGGACTTCGCAAATCAATGGGAATTTTTATATCCACCGGCTCATGTACCCGCAGCCCTGGGTCATCAGTTTTACGATGAGCTCAGATAGTCGAGCAAGGGGCCGAGGTTATCCTCCCTGACCCCATCAAAGCCATTTTCAATCATGGCAATGGATTCGTTTTGCTTGTCATCCCTGTCCGGCCGTTTTTTCAGGGCATTAACAAACATGGACATTACGATTCGATTCATACCCTTCAGGTCTGTTAAAGGCAGGCAGCCGCCTTGCATATAAAAGAAGGGGATCTTGCCCAGGTCATTCCTCGTCAGGATGGTTTCAGTATCGGGCTCGGCAGTCCGGCCGGTACCGGAGCCGCAAACCGCTTTGAGTTTGAACTGCCTTACTTTATCCAGACCCTGGATCTTTCCGATTTTCATCCAGCCCATAAAAATAATTTCTTCATTTGTCTTATCCAGGTTCTGATTATTTTTTAAAAACTCCCTGACCGGATAAGCCGCGAGGCCGGTTTTTGCCGCCAGCATGTCCGCATATTTTTTGGTGAACCCGGTCTTTGACTCGTATACTATGATCATTTATTTAATGCCTCCTGAGGTTACTGTCCTGTCGGTTCAATGCCTGCTCCGGTGATCCAGTCTTTAACAATTTGTCCGGCCAAATCTATGGCCGGGATCGCATCATCATCCATCCAGTGTTTGCTCTTTTTCATTTTGCCCATTACCAGCCTGGCGGTTGTCTTTTGGAAACTGGTCGGTTAGGTCGCTGCCTGGTCTTTCAGCTCTTGTCTGAGTTTGCGGTACATGACGATGGGACGGTCACCCGGCACCAGTTTTTCACCGGATTGAAAGGCCGAGGCTTTGGGCTTTTGGGTAATGACCACCCGCTTATCCTGCCGTTCGACGGTTTTATTGCCGAACTTGCCCAGGTAGGCGATCAGGCTGTTAACGAGCTTGGAACCCGCCAGTTTGCAGTAAAAGCGGATATAGAGCACAGTATTTTCATCATCAACGGGCGCAAAATAGATGATGACCTTGATCTTTTCGCTGATGCGGTTCATCCAGACATTGGGGAATATGAAGCTCAAGTGGGTTTCCCGGATTTCGCACTCCTCCGATGGTTTTGGTTTCTGCCCGCGATCCACCTCGTTGTTGGCGCTGGTCGTCAAAATCCCGTTTTCCCAGACCACCTTGGGGCCATTGACCAAGGTCTTATTACCCCTGCCGATGGTGTTGTGGTGGACAAAGGGCAGATGGACCACGTCCAATTGGTTTTCTATGCATCTGGAATAATGGGCATTCCAGTGATCCTCAACTTCGCTGTATTCATAGGAATCATTGATTGCCTGATCAAAGAAGGGCAGATCGGGGGTGATTTTTGCCTCATCCCCATACCATAAGTAGATGATGCCGTTGCCTTCCTTGACGGGATAATGCCGGACATTGTAGCGGCTGGTATCCGCCAGGGAGCCTTTCCCGTTGGCGGGGATGAAGGTGCATTGCCCCAGTTTATCGAACTCCAGACCATGGAAGGGGCACTGGATGCAGTCCGCTTTGACCCTGCCCATGCTCAGGGCAGCGCCGCGATGGGTGCATTGGTCCACCACGCAGCCGAGTTCCCCACGGCTGTTTCTAAATAAAGCCAGATCCAGATTCAGCCGTTTTACGGCAACGATCTGGCCGCTCTTGACTTTTTTTGAGGGCAGGATTGCGTACCATTGATTCTTGATCATGTCATTTACTCCTCGAACATAATATTTTTACCGGTTATTAATAAGCTGAATTTTTGGCCGAATTTTGAGGTTTTTTTGAATATTCCCCATGATTATCATTTGATTCAAGCTTGGATAGTGGTCTTGTCGATTGTTTAAGTCAGTTCTCAGTCTGATCTTGAGATGACTGTTTGACCGAAATGCCATCCCAATAGGCTGCGAACAATTCCTCAAAGTGCCTCGCATCCTCAGTCGCTTCCGGAGACAACAGCAACCCGTCCAACACCCCCTGGATCATGCAAAGATAAAGGCGGAGAGCGCCCGGGGAAACGTCCGGCCTGATTTCACCATTGGCTTGGCCCCTGGCAAAATGCTTCTCCAGCTGTCGCTTAAAGATCCGGTCATGGTCCTGGATCAGCTCCCTGCAAAGGCGGTTCAGCGCCTGATTGGGAATGAATGGGATGCTCCGCCAGAAGCGGATCCGTCTGAATTTGGCGAAATATTCGATCATAAAATCAACCAATCGTTTCATTCCGGCCTGGCAGCTTAATGTCTCGGCTGCCCGCATGGTTTGTGACAAGCCGCCATAGTAGCCCTCGATTTCATCCCTGACCATCAGCTCAATGATTTCGTCCTTGCTTTGAAAGTGACTGTAGAGGGAGGGGGTTTTGATATTCACAGCGCCGGCCAGTTCGGCAACGGACAGGTGATAGCCCTTTTCGCAAAAAATTTCAAATCCCGCCTTCAGGATCGCCTGCTTTTTATCCATGCCAAGAACCTCGTGACCTAACGAATGCTTGTTAGTTTCATAGTTGTATTTTACCATTAATCAAGTTTAGTTTGGTTATTTTTTTCTTGGCTTGTCTTCTTGCCTTGTCTTTGTACCTTATCTTCTTAGTCTTTGACAGGGTGACCATGGAGGGGGGAAGAGAATGCCGCTTCAAAACCAGGGCAGGGAAGGATTTTAAAATTGATTCTTGGTCGTGGCAGCCGCGTCATCGGCGCGACTCTGGTGGGGGACAAAGCCGGAGAAATGCTACATGCAGGGAATCTGGCCATTCAGGAAAAACTTAAGGTCTCAGCTTTCCTGAAGATGATGGTTGCCTACCCAACGGAAGCCGAAATTTTAAAATGGCGGCTTTAAAAAATCTGCGGGAGGAGTTTCGACCCTGGCAGGGAAGGCTTTTGAAAGCCTGGTTTCTCAGATCCCCAAATTCCCGGAAAATTTATAGTCTACGACTCAAAATGTAGGATCCCTTGGATAAACTCTTCGGGTTCAATGGCAAAAACCGCCAGGATATCCTTCTGTTGCCTGGTCAATGGTTGAAGCAAACTGCAGCCAGATCCATAATTGGTTCGCTTGATGGTGCCCAGCTGTTTTACCAGCCGACCGATGGATT
>CAZOTM010000154.1:0-5346 GCA_964582675.1 uncultured Clostridiaceae bacterium | reverse complement strand
TGAAAAATCCTTCAGGAGCCATTATTTCAGAGGCTCTGAAGGATTTTTTACTGTTACCTAAGATTTATCCAGATTTAACTTCAATCAGACTGAACCAATCAGACTGAACTCAATCAGACTGAACTCAATCAGACTGAACTCAACCGGTTATTACCTTGTCCAGGCTTCCCATTAGGGAGGCGTTTACTCACCCTGGCGTCTTTTTAAGGAGGCTTCAACTGCCCATGAGATGGTTGACGTATCTGACCTTGGAGCCCTGGGCGCCATAGTTTTCCACCAGGAACTTGCTGGAGATCATGCCCTTTAATTCCTCCACATGGGAAATGATCCCCACGATCCTGCCCCTTTGGTTCAGGTCCATGATCATTTCTAAAGCCGCATATAAACTTTCCTGGTCTAAAGTCCCGAAGCCTTCGTCGATGAATATGGAATCCATCCGGATCCCTTTGCGGTTTTCGAGGAGAAAATCCGATAATCCCAAAGCCAGAGCCAGGGAGGCTTTAAAACTCTCGCCTCCGGATAAGGTTCTGACATCCCGTTCGGCATTGGAATAAGCGTCATAGACATTGAGTTCCAGCCCCTGGCTGCTCCGCCGGTCGACTTTGCCCTCCGTTTTTCTGATCAGCGAGTACCTGCCCGTGGTCATCTGGGCCAGCCGGGTATTGGCATTGAGGAGTACTCCATCCAGATAGTAACTTAACACGAAATTCTCAAAGCTCACCCCCCGGCTGGTCATTTCATAGAACAGCCTGGCAATTCTTACCTCTTCACTGGTATTCTCGTAGACCGCCCTGGCTTCGCTGATCCTTTTCAAAGCCGATTTGATCTCGGTAAGACGGTCTCTGGACCCATCCCGGTGGTTTGCTAGTTCGCCTGAACGAAGGGTTTGCACCTTAATCAGCTCAAGCTGGCCTGCTGTATCCACATAGACTTTGCCGCTGGCTGCTCCTTGCCTGATTTTCAGGGTGGTCAAAAGTTCCTGGAGCCGTTTAAAATACTCCTCCGCTTCCTGTCTGAGGCTGGCTTCTTCATGGCTGTGGGCGATGAGGGAGTTGAAGGCTTCCTCCGTCAAACCTGCCCCTTGAAGTCCGTCCTGCAGTGCCTGGCGTTTTCCGGCAATCCTGTCCTCCTGCCCCGTAATCCTCGCCGACAGGCTGGTAAGGTCGGATTGGAGCGTCTGACAATCGGCGGAAACCTTGCGGAAGACTTCCTCTGCGGTTTTGACAGCCCTGGTCAGCATCACCAGGGCTTTTTTTGAGTCGGCCATGGCCCGGTTGACAGCCGCCGCATCCAGGGACCCGGTGGCTGTCTCAAGGTCAGCGACTGTAGCCGTCAGTGCGGTCACCTGATCCCGTTTAGCTGCCAATTGATCCGGCAAATCCCTGTGCAGCTTGATGAATGTTTCCGCCTCGGCTTTTTGCTCCTCGGCTGCCCGCTTTTTATCAGATCGTTCCTTTAGGGCCGCCTCCGCTGCTTTGATCTCAGCCTGCAGAACCAGCGCCTTCGCCGCCATATCCGCCAGTTCCTCCTGAGAGGGGAGGGATCCAGGTCCATCCGGCAATTTTTCATGAAATTTAAGGGTTCGGATCCCCTGCTGTTCGAGCTTCACCTCAATGCTGGAAGTTATTTTGCTGAACTCATCAGAGATCCGTTTTCCTTCCATTCGCAATGCGTTCAGTTCTTTGACTGAAACCGTCTCCCCGTCGCTTTTAAATATCCTGGGGTGATGGGTGGAACCGCACAATGGACAAGGTTCCCCCTCGGTCAGCTTTTCCGTGTATTTGTTCAAGCCGGACAGATCAAAGCGCTCCGTCTTGATCTGAAGCTCTCTTTCGATGCGGTCTTTTTCGGTCTGTTTTACCAGGCGGCTGTTCTGAAGCCTGTCGATATCTTCTGCCAGATGTTGGAGGTCCGCCTGTTCATCCAGCAATCCCTTAATTTTTATGATCCGGTTTTCCAGGTTCATCCACTCTGACGACAATTCACCTTTCTGGGCTAATGCGTGGTTGATCCCTTCCGCTAAAACGTTGATCTCCTCATTGAGCTGAAGATACAGCTTGTCTTTTTCCAACCGCTTGACTTCCTCCTTTTTCAGGGCGGTAAATTCCCTCCTGAGCCCTTCCAGCTCAGACTGCCGCTCGGCCAGGGTCCTCAGGCTCCCCAGTAATTTTTCCTGCTCACTGATCTTGAGGTTCAGATCTTTGATCGCTTCGCTGCGGTTCATATTCAGCTCGAAGTCTCCCCGGGCCTTTTCCAGGGCCTGTTCAGCCTCTCCGGCTTTGACCCCCGTGTGATTTCTGGTGTCTATCAAAGCGGCAAGGTCGGTCTCGTCCTCCAGGAGGGCAGCCTGTTTGATGATCAATGGGCGGATCTGGTTCAACTGGTCGGCCAGGGCTTTTCTAGCCGCATAGTCCCCTTGCCTTTCAAGCTGATCGTCATATTCCTGCTTGGCCGATTGGAAGACTTCAATGGTCTTGTTGTCTTGTTCCGTCGCTTGCAGGGTTTTCTCCAGCAACTTCAGTTTATTTTCGGACAGTTCCAGTTCTTTCAGGATGTTTTGGTATTCTAATGTCAACGCATGAAGATCCGCCTGGAGGATCTTTTCCACTTCCTCGGGGATCACAGCGGTCTCCGCTCTTTCGGAAACGATTTTTTCCCGTTGGATCGTTTCATAAGCCTCATTATTGAGCTTTTGTACCCGATCCAGCCGGACTTTGACGATCTCTTTGATTTTATCGTATTTTCTGGTATCGAACAGACTTCTCAGGATCTGGGATTTTTCCATTGTTCCGGCCATCAGAAAGTTCCTGAATTCACCCTGGGGCAGGAGTACGATTTTTTTAAATTGCGACAGGGTCAATCCGGTGATATACTCGACTTCCTTTAAAATCTCCCCCACCTTGGTCAGGGCTTGCTCCTCCGCCCCGGTTTTGCAGAACTGCTGTTTTTCAAGTTTTTTTCCGTATTTATAACGTCTGGCCACATATTCCACTCCGTCCACCGAGAAAATGAACTCGACAAACAAATTGTCATCCTCGGTGATCAATTGAGAGCGCAATTCCTTGGAATCATTCCGCTCCTTCGTAGAGGCAGAGCCATACAAAGCATATACCATGGCATCAAAAATACTGGTTTTGCCCGAACCGGTGGGCCCGGAGATAAGAAACAGTCCATCTTCATATATCCTGGTGAAATCGATGACGACCCGGTCTTTGAAGGTCAGAAAGCCTTCAATGGTCAGTTTAATTGGTATCATTCAACTCTGCCTCCATTTCCCGAATCACCTCGGCAATAAATTGGGTTTCCAGCTGGTCCATCTTCCGGGATGAATTGGTTTCAAAAAAATCACTGAACAGCTGAAAGGTATCCTGCCGGTTGATGGCCTCCATATCCGGATTGAAGGCTTCCTTGGACCTAATATTTTCCAGGGTGATCCCGATCAGATTCGGATAGATGGCACTGAGCTGATTGTAGGTATTATCCACCGGGGTCTCGTCCGTCAGGATGATTTGGAAGAAATCATCCTTTTTCTCCGTAAAGTGGATGGATGAGACCTCATGGAGAGTCCCCCGCAATTTTCGAAAATCCCGCAAAGGGACCAGTGGGATCTTCTCGATGGCAGCCTTCCCCGCTTCATCCATCTCCACCAGGGTGATGGATTTTTGATGGCTGATCTCCGATGCTGAATATTTCAGGATGCTGCCGGCATAGCGAATATGGGGACAGCCGACCTGCTGTGCCTTATGCAGATGACCCAGGGCGGCATAGGAAAATCCCTCCAGTACCTGGGAATCGATGATATCCTCGCCGCCGATATTCAGCCGCCGCTCCGAATCGGAAATTTCCGTATTGATGGAATCGGCTCCCGGAGAAAAATAATTATGGGCAATGATGATCTTCCGATCCGCTCCCCCTTCGATGGCCGGGATGACCAAACGGTATATTTCCGTCGTATCACTGGTTTCGGTTATGCCAAACAGGGCTTTTAAGGTGTGGGTATCCTTAAACGGGACCATGTAGATATCCACCTCCCCGTATTCGTCAACTTCCGTGTATTTGACCGGGGGAGCCGTCAGCTTCCCTTCCACATAATAACCGGCCCGCTTGAGGAGGGTATTCATGCCCTGGAGACGGCCGCCGGAATCATGATTCCCGCTGATGGCGTATACTCTAACCTGCCGATCGATGACCAAGCTGGTGATAAACTCATCATACAGCCTGACTGCCTCTTCCCTGGGGATCGACCGATCATAGACATCGCCGGCAATGATCAGAAAATCCGGTTTCCGCTCGTCAACGATCTCCAGGATCTGGTTTAGGATAAACCCCTGGTCCTCGGTCAAGGACTTCATATCCAGTGTCCGTCCGATGTGCAGATCTCCGGTATGTAAAAATTTCATTTGAATCCCCCTGTCCATAATCCTTGCTTATTTGTATCAGTTTACCACGATGATGGGACAATTCCTAAGCCCCATGGTCTTGCATAATTTATATCGAAACCATATACTTATTTTATAAAAAGCAAATGGAGGCGTGCAATGGCTGAAAGAGTAAAGATGGTAAAGTATCTGGATGAAACACCGCTTAATTCCTTGGATATTGAACCGATCGATCGCGTACGGGCAGATGAATTGGCCGAGATCATGCTTGATGCCTATCGGGACACGCCGGATTATGAAGGCGAGGGCTTTGTTGAAACCATTGAAGAGCTGGATAATGTATTTGCCGGCTACTATGGCAGTTTCATGGCGAAAAATTCCCTCATGGTGCTGGATGACGACGGGCGGATCGCCGCGGCGATTCTCCTGTGCTTATACAAAAATGAGCCGACCATCACCTATCAGTTCACCAGCAAAGGCAATATGGGCAAAGGCTATGCGACTGCCCTGATCAATGCAGCCTCCCGGACCCTCAAACTGGATTCCTTCGACAAGATATTCGTCTACGTCAATACCTCAAATGGTCCTGCCCACAAGCTGTATCGAACCATGGGGTTTGTTCAGATCCCCATCAATTCCTCAGCCATTGACAAGGAATTGATGGAAGAGATCCGGGAAAGGGAAATCGCCCTGCTTGAATCTGAAAAACTGAAACATTACGTCTAAATCATCCCCTGGACCAGCCAAAGAGTCCATACCAGTACCATCATCATGGTCTGGTATGGACTCTTTTTTGCTTCCCTGCTGCTTTTTTCCGGTTTGTTTTCCGGTTTGTTTTCCGGTTCGTTTATCAGGTCGTTTAAACAGTTTGATTGGTTCATTTGTTCTCTGTAGTTCAACGGTTCGGATGACGGGATCAATTCAGGTTTAAGATACTGTTATCATCATTAAAGGTATTGATGTTATA
>CAZOTM010000153.1:1271-5405 GCA_964582675.1 uncultured Clostridiaceae bacterium | reverse complement strand
ACCACCGGAGCATCGCCCGGCTTCAAATTCTTTCTGTAAACCACACCGTTCTTGGCGATGGCTTCAACGAACATGATGTAGTGTTTGTCTTCCATTGGGTGAAGGACTGCTCCAACCACCACTTTGATTTTACCATTGCCTAAGTCTTCGATGACCGGAACATGTTTCTCCAGGGATGCATCCACGGTATTTTCCTTCTTCAATTCCATTGGCTGACCGCAGCAAACCAGTTCGCCCCCGCCGACATAGATCTGCTCAACGATGTTGCCGCATAGCTTACAAACATAAATTCCATTTTCCATAATAAATCCTCCATTTAATTGATAGTACCCTTACATTATACCCTGAAACAAATGAAGAATCTTTGAACGCTTTTTAAAGTCACGGTTAACTATTTTCCCTGTGTTTGATAGTGATAATCAAAGTAATGCCGTTAATTTTTTGATAATATTGCGCGGATGAATCGTGTCTAAACTGTTAATATGCTATGATTCTAAGATTATATGAGATTTCAAAGTCTCTGAGGGCTTAGGGGGGAGTTTCTTTGACGGAACTTTTAATTAATTTATTTGTAAAAAATCCTGATTCGGATTCCATGGTTACAAGGGCCAGATATGGTTTACTGGGTTCCATGGTGGGGATCATTGTCAACATATTGCTTTTCTCGTTAAAGCTCACCGTCGGTTTATTGATCAATTCCATCTCCGTAATGGCTGATGCTTTCAACAATCTGTCCGATACCGCCTCCTCCATTATCACCATGTTTGGCTTTAAACTTGGCTCAATGCCTGCGGATGACAACCATCCCTTCGGACATGGGCGGATCGAATATTTTTCCGGACTCATCGTGTCCGTCCTGGTCCTTTATGTGGGGATCCAGTTCATGGTTTCCTCCGTCATGAAGATCGTCAAGCCGGAACCATTGAATTTCCAGTGGGTCCCCGTAATTTTATTGACGGTATCCATTTTATCCAAAATCTGGATCTCTACCTTCAACAGCCGCCTCGGCAAACGGATCAACTCCTCCGCATTAAAAGCTTCAGCTCTGGATGCCAGGGGGGATGTGATGATCTCTTCCACCGTCGTTTCCGGCTTGTTAATATCCAGATTTTTCAATGTGACCATCGACGGTTATGTGGGTCTGTTCGTGGCCGTCATGATCTTAAAAAGCGCTCTGGCGCTGATCAAGGATACTATCAATCCCCTCCTGGGGGACAATCCAGATGGGGAATTGGTGGAGAATATCGAGAGGACGCTGTTGGAATTTGATGAAATTTTCGGTGTCCATGACACGGTAGTCCATAATTACGGGCCCAATATCGCCATGGGATCCACCCACGTGGAAGTACGGGATGATATCCCAGTCACCGAAATCCACGATATCATCGATCGCGCGGAAGCCAGGATCGCTGAAAAATATAAAATTGAAATCGTCGCCCACATGGATCCGATCCGGGTCTCCGATGAGACGAAGGTCCGCTTGATCAAGAGCATCATCGCCGATGTCAAAAATTTGCCAGGTGTGTCTTCCATCCATGATACCAGGATTAGGGATGAGAACCCCACCGGCAAACTCTATGCCGATCTGGTTATAAATACCGCTGAAATCAGGACAGATGAGGACGAGACCAAACTGCTCAGCCAGGCCACTGACTTGATCAAAACCAAATATGCACTGGATTCTGAGCTGTTGATCGATAAAAAACATCTGGTGGTTCGCAGCAATGGCCAGATATAAGCTCAGACGGCAGTTCGATGTCAGTGAGAATTCCTATGGGGGAAACCAGATGTGGCACTCCAAACCACGTCTGGTCAAGACCGGCTGCGGACCGGTTGCCCTTACCAACATCTTCGCCTACCATCTTGGTCTGAAGCTCACCCAAGCTGAGATGACCAGGCTCCAGGAGGAAATCACCGAACATTTACACGGACCGGTGGTTATGCCCCTGCAATTCATCCTTGGAGCAAAGAAACTCTTCAAAGTTTACGGTTTTGCCATTGCCACCGAAACCCGGACATGTTTCCTCCACAGAAGGGAAAGTTATGCCAACATCCTGGCCTTGATCCGCCATTCCATCACGCTGGACCGTCCGGTGGCCCTTTTGACCGGTCCTAACCGGCTCTTCCGCCAAACGGTTTATATGCCTGAATTTAAGAATCACTGGGTCTTGATCACCGATCTGGATTCGGATCCCCGGACAGGCGGAAATCATGTGGGAGTCAGTTCCTGGGGTGAGCATTTCCGGGTGGACCTGGATCAACTGGCAGGATCAAAAATGTTTATATCCGTTGTATCATTGATCATCCCGGGAGCATCCGGAGACCAGCTGGCACTTGAGAAATTCTCCGGCAAACGGTCCCCCGATGCTTAGAACCAAGGCCTGGAATCCTTCAACGATTGCCTGTCGATCGGTATTTCCAGCTGTATAAAAATCCACTATATAGTCCCAAAACCCATAATAAACGAGAGAAGCGTTACATAATAAGCATTATGTAACGCTTCTCTCGTATTGCTTTCACTTTTTGCCTAATTTTCAGCCCGCATTCCGAATATGGAGTCTCCACCTAAATCCCAGGGCGGTGAATGAGGCTGGCTGATTAATTCGGATTGGATGCCCCAGCGTCCACATTGATGACGCACAGCTTATGGAGGGCTCTGGTGCTCATGATGTATTTGATCAGGTCCGGGGTTGGTGCATTGGGTTTCGTATCCACCAGAATCACTCCATCAAACTCCAGCCCCTTGCTTAAAAACGCCGATAGGAGCAGTGTGTTGGAAGAGTAAACCCCGTCTTCATTTTTGATGAATTTATAGTTGATTTCGTTTTTCAAAGCCTCATTCAACAATTCAGCCGAATCGAAATCCCGGGTAATAATTGCCATGGTCTCCATCCCCTGGTCCAGGAAATCTCCATAGGCCTGTTTGACCAAAGCAGCGGCATCATCCAGGCTGTTAGCCCGGCAAACCCTGACCTCATCACCGTGTCTTAAGGATTCAACATCAAACGCCTCGCTGATATAGGTATTGGCATGGGTGACGATTTCGTCCGTGGACCGGTAACTCCGGGTTAGGTCGAACTGGGTGACATGACCCAAGACGTCCCCGCAGTGCAGGAAGCTCTCCCCGTCATCATACTTGATCAATCGTTGATTGATATCACCAACAATGGTCCAATCATGGCAGCCGGTGATGTCTTTGAGCACCTTGAAATAATTGATGGAATAATCCTGGGCCTCATCGATAACCAGATACTTAATCGTGGCATCGAGTTTGACGCCGGATAATTTGTGCTTTAAGTAAAGCATGGGAATGAGATCCTCATGGGTCAGGATCCTTAAAGTGTTCTGCCTTAAATACAGTTCCACCGCATTGCCCCTGCCCAGGTATCGGATCTCTGATCTGAATTCAATGACCTGTTCAATCAGTTCCCTGATTTGATCGCGGCGGGACATGCCGGCAGCCTCCGTAAGGAGCTCTCCGTCATCCACTGATTGGCCGATGTTCTTGTTCCGCTTGTTGATCTCCCGCAGCTTCTCATTTCGAACCAGTCTCATCCGGTTGATGATGGTCCGCTTCACTTTCAAAGCCCGCCGAATCAACGGCAAAAATGATTTGCTGTCGGACAGGTCATCAGCCATCTCTTCTTTGGTCATCAGGATACGGTCCAGAAATTTTATATCCCTGGCTTCATACATCGTCTTTTCCAAAGAATCATAGTACCGCTCCAGGGAATCCAGATAGCCGGGTGACCGTTTCAGCCGGGCATCCTCATACAGCTCCCTGTCGCCCTGGGCAATGGCTTCAATGAAGTCCTCCTGGGGCAGGATATCAATTTTCTCGTCCAGGAGCTCCAGAATGAAGTCGGTCAACGTATTTTGACGGACGCCTTTTTCCCCAAGGGATGGGAGAACTTGGGAGATATACTCCATGAAAATGTTATTCGGTCCCAATATGAGAACCTTATCTTCCAGCTGCTTCCGGTAGTTGTAAAGCAGATAGGCTACCCGGTGCAAAGCAATGGTGGTTTTGCCGGAGCCTGCCACACCGTTTACTACCACCGTACCCGCCCTGGGCAGTCTGATGATGGAATCCTGTTCCTTCTGGATCGTCATGATGACTTCCTTCAGCTTTTC
>CAZOTM010000153.1:0-1171 GCA_964582675.1 uncultured Clostridiaceae bacterium | reverse complement strand
TCATTGATTCGTTTGACGATGCTCTTGTAGGACTCTTCTTTCGCAAACATTTCATGGTCGAAGGCATTGAGGGGTTTATCTTCATCGAATTTATTCTCCTCGATCATCTGCTTTCTGTATTCCACCAGATAGTCGGCATTGAGCCGTTTCTGGGAAGCCATTTCCTTCATGTTGTCAATGATCGTGGCCTTGACATAATTCAGATGTTCCAGTTCCTCGGCTATGTCTGGCCTGGTTTTATCTAAGGTAATTTTATCAGTTGTCAATATTTGTCCTCCATTTAATAATGCCGAAGAATTGAATCATCGGCATTACCAACATTTAAATCAGATCAATTATGCTTCTTCCGGATGGTCGGTCAGGTTTTCCTGACCTTGCGGTTCTGGAACGGTTTCCGTTTCCGGCAGGGCCGTTTCCGGCAGTACTGTTTCCGGGTGCTCCGTTTGAAGCTGCACTGTTTCAGGCAGTACCGATTCAGGCAATGCCGATTCAGGCAATGCCATATCAGCCTTTGCAGACGGCTTTTTTTCAGCCTTTTCAGTTTTGATGAAGTCATCGCCTTTATACTGCCGGATGATCTCCACCAGCTCGGTACCGGACATGGTTTCCTTGATCAGCAGCTTTTCGGAGGCTGCCACTAAAAGCTCTTTGTTCTCAGCCAAAATGGCCTTGGCTTTATCATGGCACTCTTCGATGATTTTCATGGTGGCCAGGTCGATTTTTGTCTGGGTTTCCGGCGAAACATTGGATACGGCTCTGCCGTCCAGGTAGACACTGGATACCGACTCCATCGCCATCATGCCGAATTCGTCGCTCATGCCATACATGGATATCATCTTTCTCGCCATGGAAGTGGCCCGCTCAATGTCGTTGGAGGCTCCGGTGGTAATGGACCCGAACTCAACCTCCTCGGCGGACCTTCCCCCCAATAGGATCGTGATCTCCTGGAGAATCTCCTCTTTGCTCATCAAGTATTTATCATCCGTGGGGACTTGCATGGTATACCCCAGGGAGCCCATGGTCCGCGGGATGATGGTGATCTTGACCACCGGATCCGTATTCTTTTGCAGGGCAGCCACCAAAGCATGTCCGATTTCATGGAAAGCCACGATCCGCTTTTCATTGGGGGACATGATCCGGTCTTTTTTCTGCTGGCCGGCGATAACTACTT
>CAZOTM010000152.1:0-5419 GCA_964582675.1 uncultured Clostridiaceae bacterium | reverse complement strand
TGATTATTTCTTTTAAATTCATTCTGTTTGCCCTTCCTATTATGTTAAAAATTGCGTGGTCGATTCCATCGACAACTGCACATCAAACCATTTTACACTATAATTATTAAAATTAACTAAAGAACTTTCATTTGGCGGCTGGCCGGTCCATTCCCTTCCGGGGTCAAGTATGACCTGTCCTAGGATGCCCCTGGATGATTTTCCTATTTGATGAACCCCATAGATTTCAAGGGTGCGATCCGAAAGATCGCCCGGGCCAGGATATCCTGTTTTAAAACATAGGGATCCAGCCAAAATCTGGAATCAAAGGAAGCCGGGCGATTATCGCCTAAAAACAGAAACTCCCCTTCCGGGACCCTGAAGGAATTCCCGTATTCATCCCGGCTGGCTACATAGGCCTCATCGAGTTTTACCCCATTGATGAACACCGCGCCATTGTTCAGTTCGACCTGATCAAAGGGCAATCCGATCAGCCGTTTGATCAGAAGTTTATCCCTGCCCTGCCCGGTAAGATCTTCAGCGGAGCGGAACACCACGATATCACCCCGCTTGAGCCGTTCAGTGGATTTGACCCTGACGGCCAGGAGCTGATCCCCCGGATGGATGGCTGGAAACATGGAATTCGTCGGGACTTCAATCTTAAAAAACAAACACTTTTTCAAACCCAATCCGATCAAAATGATTATGACGGCTGGTATCAATGGTTGGAGGAATCCTTCCATGGTTAAGTCGCTTCCCTTTATCTGTCTGGCACATTTTTTCACTATTCTCTAGTATAACATGTTTAGCTGAATTAATATTATTAGCTTTTACGGCAGTAGCTTTTACGGCAGTTGCTTTTACGGCTGTATCAGAAGGCCGTAAAATAAGGGTGGAATTTATGATAGAATTAACCTGGAGTGGATCAACGGCCAATACCCTGTCATGGGCGAACCAGCCGCCGATAATCTACATTGTATGACCACTATACCAATTACCATTTAGCAATTCTAACTCTTATAGATGATCAGCAGGGATTCAGTGAGGTGAAAATATGATCAGTTTTAAACATGTGACCAAAGTATTCAATGGTACCAATAAAGCAGTGGATGATTTGACATTGGATATCCACGAAGGCGAGATCTTCGGGTTTTTGGGCCCCAACGGGGCTGGTAAATCCACTACGATCAAGATGCTGACGGGGATCGTCCCCCCCACAGCGGGTGAAATATGGATCAACGGCATTGATGTACTGGCCGATCCCCTGACGGCTAAAAAAGAGATCGGATATGTTCCGGACAACCCGGATGTCTATTTACGGCTGAAGGGCATTGAATATCTGGATTTTATGGCCGATATGTATTCCGTCCCCGGGGAAGTCCGTCCGCAAAGAATCAACCGGATGGGGAATGCCTTTGAAATGGAGGAGGCACTGGGGGACAAGATTCTGAGCTACTCTCATGGCATGCGGCAAAAGATCGTTTTGATGGGGGCTTTGATCCATGAACCCAATGCCTGGATCCTGGATGAACCGATGACCGGGCTTGATCCCAAAAGCTCCTTTATCCTGAAAGAAATGATGCGCGACCATGCGGACAAGGGGAATGTGGTATTCTTCTCCACCCATGTTCTGGAAGTGGCCGAAAAGATCTGTGACCGGGTGGCTATCATCAATAAAGGCAAACTGATCTTTGTCGGCGGTGTGGCTGATCTGCGCTCAACCCTGGGCGAAAATACATCCCTGGAAGAAATGTTTTTGGAGATGACCGCCAATGAGTAACCAAACACTGACCATCCTTAAGGTGATGCTGAAAACCGAGGATGTCATGGATTTTAATATCAGCAAGGGCAGTAAACTAAGCCAAGGCATTAAAATGTTGGGCATGTTCATGCTGCTGACCCTGGCCGGCTTCTCATTTTCCCCCGTAGTGGTGCAGATGTATGACCTGTTGGCACAGTTTCAAATGCAGGCGATCATCCTGAAGCTCTTACTGTTTTCATCTTCAGTCATCGTTGTGATCTTCGGGTTTTTCTTCATCATGAACGTCTTCTATTTTTCCAGTGATGTGGAAAACTACTTATATCTGCCAGTCAAGGCCGGCAGTTTGGTCATCGGAAAATTTGCAGTGGTGGCAATTTATCAGATCCTCAGCGGCTTCACCCTGTTTTACCCATCCTTTGTGGTTTACGGCTATGTATCAAAATCAAATATCTGGTTCTATTTCCAGGCCCTCCTGGCGATGATCCTGGTGCCCATCGCCCCCTTGGCTCTGATTGGCATCCTTACCATGATCATGATGCGGTTTTCCAAAATTTTTAAAAACAAGGATCTGTTTACCACGATTTCCACCTTCGGTGCGATCATCGCCTCCGTGGGATTATCCATAGGAATCCAAAATTTTGCCAACAGTGCCGAAGCCGGCACCATGTCGCCCCTCCTGTCCGGGACCGGTACGGTTTACAACGTGCTATCGGTCATCTTTCCCGGGACCTTCTTCATGCATAAAGCCATGACCGGTGATTTCCTGGCCTTTACCACAAATACCTTGATCACCCTCCTGATCTCCGGGTCATTTATGGGTATCTTCTACCTCACAGGCAATCTGGTATATATTGATGGCGCCAAAGGCTTAAAAGAAACGGGAACCAAGCGGATCAAATTGACCGCTAAGCGTTTGTCGGAGTCCGGCAAAGGTTCCCACCCGGTATTTTCCATCGCCCGCAAAGAACTGAAGATCCTACTCCGTTCGCCAATATACCTGATCAATTGTGTGGTGACTTCTTTCATTATGCCCCTTTTCCTCATTTTGCCCATCCTCCTCCAGGGACAGGGCTCCCTGATGAACCGCCTGACATTGGGGATGCCTTTGGCAGAGATCCGGGCTCTCATAACCCCAGGCTGGGTCGCTGTGGCCATTGCCGCAGTAATGGCCTTTTATGCCGGCTTGAATATGATCCCGGCGACTTCCATCTCCAGGGAAGGGAGCAATTTTTATATCCTGAAGTACCTCCCGGTGTCCTATATGGACCAGATCAAGGGGAAGATCCTCCCCGGCTTCCTGGTACAGCTGCCCGCCGTCGCTGTGCTGCTGATACCCCTGGTCATTATCCTGCAGCCATCGGCTCCTGCCGTTGCCGCCGGGTTGATTGCCGGCTTCCTCCTGTCCCTCTTCGTCTACCTGTTGACCATCACTGTGGATATCATTCGGCCAGTCTTGAATTGGACCTCGGAGCAAAAAGCTGTGAAGCAGAACTTCAATGCCGCCCTATCCTCCATCATGGCCATGGTCTTTGCCGCCATCCCGGTTTTATTGTCGGCGTTTACGCGCCTTGACAAGTTTCTCATCCTGGGGATCATTTCCGCCGTCTGCCTCCTTCTGGTCATCCTTTTGATCAGGCGGCTGCCACAGATTGCCCAAAGCTCCTTTGCCGACCGGTAGTCGATTGAAGCTGTAAATAATCCAGCCGATCCCTGGGACCCATTAGTCTCAAACCTATGGGTGACCATGAAAACTGCGGCCCTGACCGGGTCGTAGTTTTTTGTTGTCCAATTGTTCGTAAACCCTTATCATTATGGAAGAGACTCCCGGTGCCATTTAAGAATTTAATGAGCGCTATTTTTCGAATCTGCTGATTGCTATTCAAGAATCTGCCCATAAACTGAGGATAATAAGAGATGTATTTTAAATATACCGAACAGGATTTAGCCGAATTATGTAAAAAGGATGCTCTCCTGGAGGCAAGGATTCAGGAAATCGGGTTGATCCAACGGGAATTGACGCCTGATTTATTCGAGGCGCTGATCGCTGCGGTGGTTTCACAACAGATCGCAAAAAAAGCCTATCTGACCGTGTGGGGCAAGCTCAAAACATTGCTGGGAGATGAGATCACCCCCATGGGGATCCTCGCCGCCGACCGGCAGGCGATCAAGGACTGCGGCCTGAGCTTCAAAAAGACGGACTGGATCATCGAGATCGCCCGCAGTGTCCAAACGGGGAAGACTGATTTAAGTAAGCTCAATGGGATGAGCGAAGGGGAATTGATCAGGGCACTGGTCAAACTTCCCGGTATCGGACTGTGGACCGCTGAGATGCTCATGATCTTCGCCTTGAACCGGATGGATATCTTAAGCTTCGGTGACTTTGCCATCCGAAAAGGCATGATGCGGCTATATGGATTGGAGAACCTGGATAAACCGACTTTTCTCCAGATCAAAGGGAAACTGTCCCCCTATAACTCCATCGCCTCCCTCTACTTTTGGGAAATCGCCGCTGAGGCGGCTGGAAAATGAGGGATGGGAATAAGTGCGTTCCTGTTATGTCAGGGCGGTCAGCTGTGCAAGATAAAGCGGCGAATCATTAAGCTGTGTATTAAAAATAAGTCGAATTATAAACGACCCTCTTTCAATAACAAAATAGAACCGGCGATTTAGCGCCGGCAAGGAGAATCCAATGAAGAAGAATGACATCCCAACCCCGGCCCTATTGATCGATCAGGCAATCATGCTGGATAATATCAAATTCATGCAGGATTATGCCAATCAGGAAAAGGTAGCCTTAAGGCCCCATACAAAAACTCATAAAATGCCCTATGTGGCAAAACTGCAGACAGACTACGGCTGTCAGGGAATCACCGTGGCCAAGACCGACGAAGCGGAGGTCATGGCCGAAGCCGGCATCAAGGACATCTTTATCGCCAATGAGATCATTGGGACGGATAAACTGGAAAAGATCCGGAAAATGTCTGAGACCATTGATATCTCTTTCGGCTTAGACTCCATCGAAGGGGCCAACATCGTGAACGATGCCTTTGCCGGTCATCCGCAGCCCGCCCGGGTATTGATTGAAATCGAGGTCGGTGAGGAACGCTCGGGCATGAATACCCTGGAGGAATTCAGCGACCTGTTGCTCCATTTACAAACCGCCTGCCCGAATATCCACTTATTGGGCATTTTCTCCCATGATGGTTCCTCCTACCTGGCCAAAGACCTGGCGGAAATGGCCCATATCCATCGAGCCGCCCAGGAAAGAACCCTGGAGTTTGCCAGGCGGGCCGATGAACTTGGCTGCCCGCTGGAACGGGTCAGCATCGGCTCCACCCCGTCCCTGATGCACGGCTGGCCGATTCTGGAAGGGATCACCGAAATCCGGCCCGGCACCTATGTCTTCATGGATGCCTCCCAGGCCAATGCCATCGGGTCTTATGACCGCTGTGCCGCAGTCGTCCTTGCCCAGGTCATGAGCCGCCCCACCGAAGAGCGAGTTATCCTGGACGTGGGAGCTAAAGGGATCACCATGCAAAAGCGGTCAAAAGGCCTCTGTTCATCCAATGGTATGGGTGATATCGTTGAATTCCCGGGGACGTCTATCTTTGATGTCTTCGATGAGCATGCCATCATCTACTCCAGGACCATGCGGGACGAGGTGAAAATCGGCGACAA
>CAZOTM010000151.1:3319-5443 GCA_964582675.1 uncultured Clostridiaceae bacterium | reverse complement strand
ACGGTTTTAAAGGACGGCACCTATGTGGGCACCCGGGAGGTCAAGGATACCACGGTGGATCAGATGGTCAAGATGATGGTGGGCCGGGAAATTTCCGGAACCTACCTGAATGAAGAGGTCAAGGATTTTGAAAACCAGCCGGTCCTCTTCCAGGTGGATCATCTCCTTACCAAGGACGGGACGGTTAAGGATGTTTCCTTCAAGGTCCGCCAGGGCGAGATTGTCGGTTTTTCCGGACTCATCGGCTCTGGCCGGACAGAATTGATGAATGCCATATTCGGAGCTTCCCCTTTAACCAGCGGCACCATGACGCTCCACGGGAAACCGGTTACCAATTCCTCCCCATATCATGCCATCAAGAACGGCTTTGCCATGGTCACAGAAAACCGGCGCTATACGGGCTTCATGCATAACTTTGACATCAAGCAGAACATCTCCATCATCACCTATATTAAAAACTCCGGATTGAACGGTCTTTTGGGTCACGTGGACAACAAGTTCGAAAAAACCGAGGCGGAGATCCAGAAAAAAGCCCTGCGCATCAAATGCAAGGACATCGACCAGAACATTGTGGAACTGTCCGGCGGCAATCAGCAGAAGGTCATCCTGGGCAAATGGATGGCGGCAGGCTCTGAGGTCATCATCTTTGATGAGCCCACCAAGGGCATCGATGTGGGCAGCAAGAGCGAAATTTATGAACTCATGCGCAATCTGGCCAAAGAAGGCAAGGTAGTCATCGTAGTGTCATCCGAGCTGCCGGAGCTGTTGTCGGTGAGTGACACGATCCTGGTCTACCGCGAGGGGCAGATCGTCAGTCAGTTTAAAAATCAGGACGCCACGGAAGAGAAGATCGTTTTGGCTTCCACCGGCGAAAATAAATAATAAAGGGGATCACTATGGATACAAAAAAGAAAGCGTCGTTCAATGAACTTTGGCAAAAATACGGGACATTGTCAATTCTGGCCCTCCTCGTCGTTTTGCTGGCCATTATTAAACCATCCAGTATTTTTTCAGCCACCAGCGTCCCGCAGATCCTGACCCAAAGCTCGGTCAATATCCTGCTGGCCCTGGGTGAATTCTTCGCCATTTTGATCGCCGGCATCGACTTGTCCATCGGTTCGGTGGCAGCCCTGGTCGGCATGGTCACCGCCAAGCTCATGGTGGGCGGGCTCAATCCGCTCCTGGCCGTAATTTTGGGTATTCTCCTGGGAGCCACTCTAGGCTTCATCAACGGTACCGTCATCAATAAGACCGGGGTCCATCCCTTCATCATCACCCTGGGCTCCCAGGCGATCTTCCGCGGGATCACGCTGATCATCTCCAATGCCCGTTCCGTCTTCGGTTTCCCCGTGTCCTTCACCAAATTCATCAGCAACCGGATCGTGGGCATCCCTGTGCCGGTCATCATTGCCCTGTTAATGGCAGGGTTATTGATCTACTTCACCACCCGGACCAAGGTGGGCAGAAACATCTATGCCCTGGGCGGCAACAAGGAAGCAGCCTGGTATTCCGGAATCAATATTAAACTTCATACCCTCATCGTCTTCATCATCTCCGGCATTTGTTCCGGTATTGCCGGTATCGTTCTGTTGGGCCGGGTCGGAGCGGCCGAGCCCGCAGCCGGCACAGGGTTTGAAACCTATGCCATCGCGGCAGCCATCATCGGCGGCACCAGCTTTTTCGGCGGCAAAGGCAAGATCTTCGGTGTGGTCATCGGCGGTCTGATCATCGGTCTCATCAACTACGGCATGACGGTCATGACGGTCCCCAGCTCCTACCAGCAAATCGTCATGGGCGCCCTCATCATCATCTCTGTAACCATCGACATGCTCTTGGCCTCCAAGAAGTAAGAAAGGAAACAAATTCATTATGGCTAAATTTTCACCCTCACTGATGTGCATGGACATTTTAAAAGTCAAGGAAACTCTGGATATTCTCAACGAACGGGCCGATCTGCTCCATGTGGACATTATGGACGGCCACTTTGTCAAAAACATCACCCTGTCCCCGGATTTCGTCAAGGGCATCCGCCCGGCCACCAATCTGGAGATTGACTGTCACCTGATGGTAACGGATCCGGCGGACTATGTGGAGGCCCTGGCAGCTGCCGGCGCCACCTACATC
>CAZOTM010000151.1:0-3309 GCA_964582675.1 uncultured Clostridiaceae bacterium | reverse complement strand
GTCCCTGGGCTGTAAATTCGGCGTGGTACTCAATCCAGCCACTCCCTTAAGCTACATCCAGGAATATATCCATCATGTGGATAAAATCACCATCATGTCGGTGGATCCCGGGTTCGCCGGCCAGCCCTTCATCCCTGAAATGCTCAACAAGGTCAGGGAGGCGAAACGCTTGAAGGAAGAGAACGGCTATAAGTACCTCATCGAGATCGACGGGTCCTGCAACGAAAAAACCTTTAAGGCCATGAATGATGCCGGTGTGGAAGTCTTCATCGTCGGTTCCTCCGGGCTGTTCGGCCTGGATGAGGATTTAAGCAAGGCCTGGGACAAAATGATGACGATTTTTAAAGCGAAAACCCAGTCAGAATAAACCCGAAAGCAGGATAAGCCAATGGCAAATATTATAGGAATTGATATTGGAGGGACAAATTTTCGGATCGGTTACGTGGATCACGACAACGAACTCCACCATTTCGAGCATAAGTCCATCACCTTCATAACCAACGGGGATGTGGTGGCCAATCTGGCCAAAGCGATCCAAGACTATATCCAACGCTATGATTTGACCAACCGGGTGGACCATATCACCGTGGGACTGCCCTCCATCGTGAGTAAGGACAAATCCTATGTGTATTCCACCCCCAACCTGCCATCCCTCAATGAACTGGATCTGGGCAATTTGCTCAGGGATGCGGTAGGGATCCCCGTTTACATCGACCGGGACGTCAACTTCCTCCTCTACAATGATATTCACCGGCTGAAGGCGGATCCCAACCGGGACCAGACCATTCTGGGCTTCTATTATGGTACAGGCCTGGGCAACGCAGTCTACATCCAGGGGAGGAGTTATCAGGGAAGCAACGGGGCGGCCGGTGAACTGGGACACATCCCATTCCCCGGAGTCGAGGGGCTGTGCGGCTGCGGCAATTACGGCTGCGCTGAGCTGCTCTGCTCGGGCAAGCGGCTCCAGGAATTGGCCAACCTGATTCCCGGGGCAGCCATCGGAACCATTTTCGAAGAGCATAGGGAGCATCCGCTGCTCTTGGAGTATATCCGCAATTTAGCCATGCCAATTGCCACGGAAGCCAATATCCTGGATCCGGATACCATCATTCTGGGCGGGGGCGTCCTGTTTATGAAGGACTTCCCGAAGGAGGAATTGGTGGCGGAAATCAAAAAGCATTTGCGGAAGCCATTTCCCTATGGAACTGTAAAATTCGTCTATGCCGAGCATACCCAGCAAAGCGGTGTCCTGGGCGGAGCCTATTTGATCAAGCAGCGCCTGGAAACCAAGTGAACCAATGAGCCGCCCTGGCAATTCCAGGATGACCATTCAACAAGCAAGACCATATCAATGAACAATCAAACGAAGACAAAGAACCTACCCAAAAAAACCTATCAACTCAATATCATCATTGATTTATTATCCAATAGGATATTAAATAAAACTTTAGGGGGATTATTATGAAAAAAGCACTATCCATCGTCACCGCATCACTACTTGCCGCATCGCTCCTCGCCGGCTGCACACCAGCCACTACCACCACCACAGCTGCTGGAAGCGCAGCTGGATCAACTCCCGCCGCCGGCGAAGTCAAATACGCCGTTCTCCTGAAAAACCAATCCTCTGACTTCTGGGTTAAAATGAAAAAGGGTGTTGAAGACAAGGCCAAGGAATTGGGCGTCAAGGTCGACATTCTGGCCGCTCAGTCCGAGGAAGATACCGAAGGTCAGCTGAAGATCATGGAAAGCCTGGTCAATGGCGGCTACGCAGCCATCGGTGTGGCTCCATTGTCACCGGTCAACCTGATCCCCGGCGTTGTTGAAGCTTATAAGAAGAATATCTACGTCATGAACATCGATGAAAAGCTGGATATGGCTCAGCTTAAAGCCCAGGGCGGCGCAGTCATCGCTTTCGCCACCACTGACAACGTAGCCGTCGGCAGAAAAGGCGGAGAGTTCATCAACAGCAAGGTCGCCAAGGGCAGCAAAGTAGCCATCATCGAAGGCAAAGCCGGTAATACTTCCGGAGAAGCCAGACGACAGGGTGCCTCTGAAGCCTTTGCCGCCGGCGGCATGACCGTAGTAGGCAGCCTGCCCGGAGACTGGGACCGACAGAAGGCATTGGACGTAGCTTCCAGCTTCATTCAGCAGAATGCTGATCTGAAAGCCATCTACTGTGCCAACGACACCATGGCTTTGGGAGCACTCCAGGCCGTTATCAACACCAACAACGTTGGCAAGATACTGGTAGTCGGAACCGATGGTGATACCGAAGCCGTTGCATCCGTTGAAAAGGGCGAATTGGCAGCTACCATTGCTCAGGATCCCGGAATGATCGGGGCAAAATCCCTGGAAGAAATGGTCAACGCCGTGAAGAATAAGATCACCGTTGATGTCAATGCAGAACCCAAGCTCATCCCCATCGATTCCTTGGTAATTTCCAAGAAATAAGCAAATACCATTACAACTAAAGGCACCCCACACCCTTTCATTGAGAAAAGGAGTGTGGGGTGCCGATTTTTTTGATCGCCCATAAAGCTTTTGCATGATAAAGTCCCTGCAAGACAAAGCCACTGCAAGACAACGCCACTGCAAGATAAAGTCACTGGATGTGAGGGCAATTCATCGTTTAGGGGTTGAGAAAACCTCCCGGCTGGGGGAAATCAGACCAACCGGGAAGGAGAAGTGATTGGGCCGAATTGGACCAAATTAAGGAAATATTGACAGATCGTGCTTTACATTAACAGGTACCTGTTGTATTATGGAGGAAACAACAGGTACCTGTTTAAAAAGGAGATTTAAACATGAACGAGATAAATGATGGGAAGGATTTGAAGGATAGAAATGACAGGAACGACAGGCCCAATCAGGAGCCGATCCTGCCGGCCCTGGATCGGGTAATGCGCCTCCTGCGCCGCCGCCCCGCTGCGGGGCAGCATGCCGGCCGCGGCGTTTTCCGCCTCCTCAGTTTGATTCAGGAAACCCCCGGGATGTCCACGCGGGAACTGGCGGAGCGGCTGGATGTCCGGCCGTCGTCATTGAACGAGAAGCTTGCCCGTCTGGAGGAAGAAGACATCCTGCGGCGGGTTCGGGACGCAGGGGACCAAAGGATCTTTCTCCTGGAGCTCTTGCCCAAAGGAGAAGCCCACTTGAATGAAATCCGGGCGGAGCGCAAAAGGATGAACGATGCCATTGGGTCAATTCTGACGGAGGCGGAGGGCAAAGCCTTGACAGGACTCCTCCAAAAATTGGGGGATGGTCTGGAATCAAAGATAAAGTTAACGGCTAATGGAGATCCCTATCCCAACC
>CAZOTM010000150.1:0-5445 GCA_964582675.1 uncultured Clostridiaceae bacterium | reverse complement strand
AAAATTTGAACATATGGTGATAATCACCCCAAGGCGGGATCCACATGCCATAATAACTTATAAGGATCAATCTTATACTGTGAGGGAGCAAAGGATATGAAAATTATAATCATCGGTGGTGTTGCCGCTGGGACTTCGGCAGCCGCCAAAGCCAGCCGAAATGACCCATCCGCCCAAATTACCATATATGAAAAGGACCATTACATCTCCTATTCAGGCTGCGGCATGCCTTACTTTATCGGTGATGTCCTGACGGATTCCCATAAACTAAACCCGAGGGACCCTGCCTGGTTTAAAACCAAATACAACGTGGAGGTAAAAACTGCCCACGAGGTTTTAAGGATATTGCCGGTGGGCCATAAGGTGATCGTACGCAATCTTACCTCCGGGGAAACCTTTCAGGAAAGTTATGACAAATTGATCATCGCCACCGGTGCCAGGGCGTTTCTCCCGCCCATCAAGGGATCCGACGGGGACCAGGTTTTTTCACTGCGCAATTTTGGGGATATGCTCCGCATCAAGGCATTCATCGAAACCAACCAGCCAAAGTCTGCGGTGATCATCGGTTCCGGCTCCATCGGTATGGAGGTCTGCGAAAACCTGGTAAGGCTTGGCCTGGCGGTCACGGTAATTGAAAAGCTGCCCCAGGTGGTCCCGGTGATCGACAGCGCATTGGCCAGCCTCGTGGAATCCCATTTAAAATCCAAGGGCGTCCGCGTGATCACGGGAGCTGATGTCTCTGAGATCACCAGGGAGGCGGTCCTGCTGAAAAGCGGAGAAAGGATCAGTTGCGACCTGGCCTTGATATCCACAGGCATCCGGCCGGAATCGGCCCTGGCTGAAAAAGCCGGAGCCGCCCTGGGAGTCAGCGGGTCGATCCAGGTGGATGCCACCCTTAAAACCAGTCTGCCGGACATTTACGCCTGCGGCGACTGTGCGGAAAACTTCCATGTTGTCACCGGTAAACCAGTCTATCGGCCTTTGGGGACGACGGCCAATAAAATGGGCCGGATCGCCGGGGATGCCGTCACCGGCGGAACCCTGGAATATAAGGGGACTCTTGGCACCGGTATTTTCAAGGTATTTGATCTGGCCGTCGGAATGACCGGATTATCCGAAAAGGAAGCCCTGGATGAAGGTTACCCGGTTACCGTCATTCGTCATGACAACTACAGCAAACCGGATTATTTCGACGGCAAAAAGCTATCCATAAAAGCCGTGGTGGATCAATCAAACGGGAAACTTCTGGGAGCGCAAGTCGTCGGCGAAGATGGGGCGGACAAGCGGCTGGATGTTTATGCCACAGCCATTACCCTTAATGGGATGGCCAGCGATTTGTCCCAACTGGATCTGGCCTATTCGCCGCCATTTTCAACCACCCGGGATCCGGTGCTGTATACGGGCATGATCTTTGAAAGCCTGGAGGCTGATTAGCCGCTTAAACTACCCTGAACAATCAAACGCACCGGCGGGAATCCATGCCGGTGCTTGATTTTCCGCACCAACGGCCAGCGTTCAATGCACCCCCTGGAGTCCATGGAATGAACAGCAGTGGAGCAGCTGGCAATCTACGCCCAGACGGATCGACTGGTAAAAAAAGTATTAAATTATTGATAATGATTTTCATCATAAGGACTATGTTATCCATGGTCAGAGTAATATGATACGAGAGGGGATTTTTAAATCAACCTGGTGGATGGTTTTAGGTCTTCTGGATTGCTTGGGATCGTTCTGGATCACAATGTGTTTCTCCATGCTAAAGTGCTTGCACTGGAAAATGATCCCTGCTGACCAGCCACAAATGACAACAAACCCTCCTATTAACGATCACGGAAGGAACAATTACAATGAATACCCCGAATACCCATTGGAAAAAAGCCACAGCCCTGTTTCTCCTGAGTCAGGCTTTCTCGATTTTCGGATCCACCCTGGTATCCTATGCCATCCTTTGGAAAATAACCCTGGATACCCAATCAGGTTTTATGATGACCCTATATATCCTGTTCGGATTTCTGCCCAGCTTTTTCCTGTCCCCCTTTGCCGGCGTCTGGGCGGACCGTTATGACCGCAAGAAGCTGATCATGATTTCCGATGGCATTATCGCCCTGACCACTTTGACCCTGGCGATCCTTTTCAGGTCGGGCTACCAGGCTATGTGGCTGCTCTTCGTCATCCCCTTTGTCAGGACCTTGGGCGGAGCAGTGCAGCTTCCGGCCGTGAATGCCCTGATCCCCCAAATGGTCCCCCCCGAGCACCTGATGCGGACGAATGGGCTCTTTGCCAGCCTCCAATCCGGTATCATGCTGCTCTCCCCCATGATCAGCGGTGCCTTGCTGAATTATTCGCCCTTTGAATTGATCCTGTTGATCGACGTCATTACTGCTGTCATTGCCATCACCATCCTGGGGTTTTTGAAGATGGATTCCCTGCCTGCCACCCATATCTCGGAAAAAACCAGCTACATGGAGGATTTCAAAGCCGGGTTCAATTATCTATGGCACCGGGGCAGCATGAAGCAGTTTCTACTATACTCAGGCCTGTTGTTTGTGGCCGTAACCCCCATGGCGATGCTGACGCCCCTCCAGGTCACCAGATCCTTTGGGGGGGATGTCTGGCGTCTGACAGCCATTGAGGTATTATTCTCCCTGGGATACTTATTGGGTGGTCTGTTGATCACTGCCTGGGGCGGCTTTAAAAGCCGGATCAACACCATGGCCCTATCCATTTTATTGGCCGGGGCAGCCTCTTTTCTGCTGGGGGTGGTGGACAGCTTTTGGATCTATCTCAGCATCATGGGCTTTGCCGGGATCGCCCTGCCTTTATTCAATACCAGCGCCACCGTGTATCTGCAGGAAAAGGTTGAAAGCGCCTACCATGGCAGGACCTTTGGGATCTATGGCATGATCTCCAGCAGTTTGATGCCCATTTCCATGCTTTTCCTAGGACCGCTGGCCGATAAAATAAACATCGAACAGATCCTGATCGCCGCCGGGGCAGGTCTCCTGGTGGTAGCCTGTCTCATCGCCCTGGATCGGTCCTTTGTAAGATCCGGGATCCCTCAGGTCTAGGCCGCCGGGATCCCTTAGCTTTGACATCCGGATTTTCCTTTGCCCCTGGCCCATGGCATTCATACCCAGGGCCAACCCCCAGCCATCCTGCCGGTAATCCTTGACCATTCTCCCCTGCCTTTGCTATTATGGATGGAATAGGCCAGACAAGGAGCACCCAAATGGACATCAAGGAAACAAATTCAAGGGATTCCCGGGAAAAAATCAGCCGGATCCAAAACATCATTGCCATGGCCATCTTTGGCACGATGAGCCTGTTGGTCAAAAACATCCCCCTGCCATCCAGGGAAATCGCTCTATATCGGGGGCTGATCGCCTTCGTGGTTTTATTCCTGATCATCCTTTTGACCGGACGATTTAAGCATCTCCAACAGATGAAACAGCATCTGGGCAAACTGTTTATCGCCGGCGGAGCCATGGGCTTCAACTGGATCCTGTTGTTTGAGGCCTATCGTCATACCACGGTTGCCCTGTCCACCTTAAGCTATTATTTTGCGCCAACCTTGATGGTGATCGGCAGCGGACTGATCTTAAAAGAAAAGCTCACGCCAAAACAGATCCTCTGTTTCCTGGGATCCACCGGGGGCATCATCCTGATCATCGGTGTCACCGGCGGGGGCAGTAATGATATGGCCGGTATCCTGTACGGTCTGGGGGCAGCCTGCCTTTATACCACCGTCATCATGTTCAATAAGACCATGGGGAACGTGGATGGCATTCTCCGAACCTGGATCCTTTTTGCAGCCGCCATCCTGGTCCTGACACCCTACGTTTATTTTACCGGCGGTTTTCACTTTTCCCAGCTGTCCGGAATGGGCTTAGGGAGTCTGCTTACCCTGGGTATCTTCCATACCGGGATCATTTACTACCTCTATTTCACTTCCATCGTTCATCTAAAAGGCCAGCAGGTAGCCATCTTGAGCTATATCGATCCTTTGGTGGCGATCCTGATTTCAGTGTTCATCCTGGGTGAAGCCATCACCCCGGTACAACTGGCCGGCGGAATGATGATCCTCCTTTTCACCATATTAAATGAGCTTAAGTTAAAAGAGCTGTTTTCCAAAAACCCATATAAACCAGCCAGAGATCCATCGATGCCTTAACACCCGTGGCTGACTTTCCAACGTTCGCCTGCCCTATATCCTCTGCGGGGCAAACCACAAAGCACTGCCAATGGCCGACTTGAAATCGACCATTGGCAGTGCTTTGTTTTATGCTGCGAAAATCATTCCTGTTTTGGCAAATTACTTACTCTGAAAACCGAAAATCTTTTTTATTCACCGGCAGCGAAATAACGAAATATGGTTTCCCTGCTGAAATCTCCAAGGCTGAATTGATCATCGGATGGTCATGGGAGGGTTTTAATAGTAATAGTAATATTGTTCCTTGTGGTTCATTTGGACTTTATTCAACACCACACCGATGATGTTGGCGCCAACCTTTTCCAACTGTTCCTTGGCGGATTGGACATAATCCCGGGAAACTTCCCCGGAACCCACCACGATGACGACTCCATCCACGACCTGAGCCAGGATGGAGGAATCCGCGACGGCCAGCGTGGGGGCTGTATCCACCAGGACGATGTCGTAAAATGCAGAGGCTTCTTTCAGGAACTGTTTCATCCGCTGGGAGCCAAGCAGTTCCGAAGGATTGGGGGGGATGGGTCCCGAGGTCAATAGGTCCGGGTAGCCCTCCTTGAACCGTTGGATCTGCTGGAGACCGGACTGATTGGTCACCAGGCTGGTGGATAAGCCCTTGCTGTTGCTGAGGGAAAAAATCTGATGTTGCGTGGGTTTTCTAAGGTCCGCATCGATGATCAGGACTTTTTTGCCGGACTGGGATATGGCCACTGCCAGATTGGAAACGGTGGAGGATTTTCCCTCACTGGGGCCGGCACTGGTAAACAAGACCGTTTTCAGCTGATTATCCACATTGGAGAAGCGCAGATTGGTCCGCAGGGTCCGATAGGCTTCCGCTATGGGTGATTTTGGTTCGGTTACTGTAAATATGGAATATTTAGCCATGGCTGATCAACCTCTCTTGCTATGGTCGTGTTTGTGCAGGGGAATCACGCCGAGGACCGGGAGACCCAGAATATCCTTGACATCCTTGGCGGTTTTAACCGTGTTGTCAAGAAACTCAAGGATGAAGGCCAGGCCGATGGAGGCCATGAGGCCAACAGCAAAGGCAATGAGCACATTCATCGTCTTGTTGGGCTTGATGGGATAACCGGGGGTTATTGCCGGATCAACCACACTGACACTGTCGGCACTGGTAATTTTAATGACCGCCTCGGCGAATTTATCAGCCACGGTGTTGGCAATCCGGGCTGTCTGCTCCGGGTCCCCATCGGTAACGGAAATTTTTAAGACTTCCG
>CAZOTM010000149.1:0-5489 GCA_964582675.1 uncultured Clostridiaceae bacterium | reverse complement strand
GCATTTGCGATGAAATAGATCCTCAATATGTATAATTTTACGAAATGAGTAACAAGGATTTCTAAACATAAATAATCATCGTTTCCCTAAATCTTTCCTGGCAATAGCTTCATCCACCTCGTATTCTACAGTGAGGTTTTTGATAATTTCTTCTTTGGAAAGGTTTTGTTCAAGCCCTTTCCATATCATTGCCCCAGTTTCACTTAAATTCATGATGGCATTGAACTCCACAGTCCGCTGCCCCAAGGGAACGACGATCCACTGACCCGCTATTTCCCGAAGCATGAACCCGGTTTTTAATTTCATATAATGTTTCTCCTATTTTTTAATAGTACCCCAGTTGCTTGAGGGCAGTTTCTTTTTTCTCCACATTTTCATCATTCTTTCTCAAAAAAAACAATTTTTTCTCAACTGGTCTCTTGCCGAAAATAAAACCCACAAAGCGGTGTATCCATGCAATGGGTAAAAGAAGCGGAAATTTTTTTGCGTAACCAAATCGATAATTCAGCATCATCGAACTTGGAAATATAGCCGCCTGAAGCATTTTGAAGCTGGATTTTTTATTCGCCCGTTTATACCGTATCAACCGATTAGTTTGCTCACTATCTTCTCCACTAAAACCAAACACTCCGTCAATAAGGAGAAAATCACCAGCGATTTGCACCTCATTAATTTCAGAGTCATTCAATTGACTTCTGCCAAGTACATCATAATTGAAATAGTAGGTCAGCAAGTTAACCATCAGAATGACAAACTTTTTCAACTGTCCTTTCGAGAAGTAATCCTCGATGTCAATTAAATCGATTTGATGCGCCTGGGTAAAGTAGTGTATATCCAATAAAAACCGTGCCCCACACCCACTTAGAGTAAAGTGTTTAAAAAAATGAAGCATGATAAATTTAAAATGTTCCTCTGGATTGGGAACCTTAATCTTTTGTTTATTTACTGTGATGTAGGATTCTTCGATCCATAGCAGATCCAGGATATCCTCATATTCTTTGTAGAAATCATAGTTGCTTAATGCGAACAGGGCTCGATGTAACTCTATGCCAGGTGCGCCGACCTTAACAAATGGTATATCCTTCGCCAAAGGATCATGGTGTACCTGATGGTAGCCAATTTCCTTCAAGGCTACAGCTGCCTGATCAAATAACTCTGGCTTTACCAAAATATCAAAATCACCCATGATCCTGGTGTAAGGATTTGGGTAAGTCACTGAAATACCTAGCCCCTTTAAAAATCGATAGTCAATCCCGACTGAATCGAATTTTTCAGCGATGGCTACCGCTTCATATTTTATGATTTCAAAATAAATTTGACAATTCATCAGACGCTTGGATCGTTCTTCAGCTGTTATGGGAAATTCAAAGCCTTTGGCCAGGAGAAAGTAATCCAGGTTTTGGTCTTCAGCCAGCTTCAATTGTTCATCAGTGACCTGATATCCATTATCCGCTTTTAGTAGTTCATAAAATAGGTTTGTCAAATTAAGACACAGGCCTCCTACATTAAAGTCATAGAAAATTTGTACAACGATGTGAAGTATATGATTTTTATAATCATTATAAACCCCACACTTCACTTTAACATATTATAAATGGTTTGTGTCCATTATTGAATGATAATTTTTAACAACTCAATTACGGTAATTATATGATGGATTCGATGGATTACATCCATCAGGAGCAAAAATCTGTTGGATGTAATTAAGCTGTTGATTGTAATCAAGCTGCTGCGCCACTCTTTGGTCGCTTACTCGCCCATCACCACATGAAACCTGTAGGAGCTTCCTCCAATGATGCCATAAGAGTTAACTTTACAGCATCATCGGAGGAAGCTCCTGCTAACTGGTTGCGCCATGGTATCAGCCTGATCATGGGTTGAAACAATGGGAAGTTGTCCCACACTTCTCTGCTGGATATCCGTCGATTATACCAGGCAATTCAGTCAACCCAACTGTGTTGGTCCTGGCAACTGGTAATTCAACTGATATTTAATATGGCAGCTCAAATGAGCTCATTTGTCTTGGTGGAATTCCTCCATGTTACAGGCTGTCGCCGAAGTCAGCTTTAAACTGTTTGACCAATTGTTCCTGCCAGTCGGAGACGGGCTCTAATCGGCCCAGGAAGAAGCGCAGGGTCTTGGGTTCTTCCGTGAAGCGCAGGCCGCCGATGAGTTCCCGGTTGTTGTAGAGCCAGGTGATCCGATCCACGGCAAACTTGACTTGGCTTAAGGTAAAGACCCGTCGGGGCAGGGCGCAGCGGACTAGCTCCATTTCGGCGAGTTTTTCCGTGCCGTCCGGATTTCGGTCCTCACTCACAGTCCCCCGTTCCATGGTCCGGATGCTGCCGGCGATGAACAGGGCCGAAGCCAGGGAGGCCGCCGGGTATTGCAGCTGGGGCACATGGGGTAAAAACGCCATGGCATCCAGGTGGCAGCCCAGGCCGCCGGGTGGTGTTATGACGGGCACGCCGTTTTTCACCAATTCATTCACCATGAATTCAATGAACTGCGGTCCCTGGCTGATGATCTCCTCGTCCATGGTTTCCTCCAAGCCTACTGCCATGGCTCCCAGCTCCCTGGTGGACATGCCTCCGTAGGTTAAGAAGCCCTCAAACAAGGTGACCAGCTCCCGTAATTGCACCGACAGCCCCTTATCCCGCAGACAGATGCCGCCGCCCCGGACAAAACCAAGTTTTCTGGCCGAGAAATAAACGATATCCATCAAATCAGCGATGGCCAAAGTGATCTCCCGGATGGACATATCCTGGCAGGATGCCTCCCGGGTTTTGATGAAGTGGAGGTTATCCTGGAGGAGGCTGGCATCCAACACCAGGAGGATTCCATTGGATCGACAGATCCGGCTGACCTCCCGCATATTCTCCAACGACAGGGGCTGGCCGCCAATCAGGTTGGTACCGGCCTCGATGCGGACAAAGGGGATATTCCCCGGCTCCGCTTTGATCAAAGCTTCCAGCTTGGCTAAATCAAAGTTGCCCTTAAAAGGCTCCTGGCTGGTCACTTTCAAGCCCTCTTCCGTCAATAGCTCCACCACCACCCCGCCGTTTCTTACAATGTGGGTCTTGGTAGTAGTGAAATGAAAGTTCATGGGCACGATATTCCCCGGTTTGACCAGGGCCGTGGCCAGAATGTTTTCACAGGCCCGGCCCTGGTGAGCCGGTAGGAAATACTCCATGCCAAAGATCTCTTTGACCTTTTTCTCCAGCTTCGTAAACGTCTGGGAGCCGGCATAACTGTCGTCCACATTCATCATGGCCGCCAGCTGGTTGTCGCTCATGGCATTGACACCGCTGTCCGTCAGCATATCCAGGAAAATATCCTCATTTTTCAATAAAAACGAATTGTTGCCGCCTTCCGTCAAAGCCTCCACCCGCCGCTCCACCGTGGGGAAATTAAGCTTCTGGACGATCCTGACCTTGTGCATCTCCAAAGGAATGTTTTCACCGCTGAAAAATTTTACGTTTGACATTGTTTTACTCTCCTCTTATTCAAGATTATTTTCCATTTTCCCCGAACCATTTAGCTGGATCCGGGAGATCAGAGGACAAAAAAAACCCGTCCTCTATCAAAATAAAGGACGAGAGCCAACTCTCGTGTTACCACCTCAGTTTATTGACACCTCACGATATCAACCTTAAGGAGTACATACATACTCTGTCACAATAACGAGTGAACCCGTCTACCCCTACTAAGCAATGCCTTTTCAGGAAGAAGCTCCCGGGATGTATTCGGTAATCTCGCACTGATATCTCCCACCACCCGATATCTCTCTATAAATGCTTTTGATTACCTACTGGTTCCCCATCAAAGCCTTTGTCGATATAAAAATAAATGTTTGAAAAAACTATAATCCATAACCCCGCCCCTGTCAAGCCAGTCAAAAAACATTGACATTAACCAGTCATAAAATATTGACATCACCCCGTGAGTCGCCCATGAAACAATCTATAAGACACCATGATCCATTAATAATCAATGCTTGATTTATCTAATATCAATCCTTGCTCCAGCTATGCTATATCCAATCCTTGATCCTCAATTGATCCCCATCATCAGAGGGGGTAGATACCGAAGCAACAAGGGGCAAAAAAACCAGCCGGGGTTTTTGGGGATCGCCATCAAAAATCGATTCCCTGAAACCCCGGGTAACTTTCCCTCCTAGCCTTATCCCCGATCCTTATCCCCGATCCTTTCTCCCCGCTCCCTTACTCCTAGGCTTGCCCAATGGCTGCTGCCAGCCTAGCGCTTTGCTTTCTCCGGATTCTTAATTGCTCGGGGACCACAGGCTGATCTGCCAAGGGTTATCAGTGGATATCCGCTCCCGATATTACACGATCAAGGATTATCGGCAGCAGCGATGCTGGCAGCACCCTTTCGTCGTAAAGGCAGGATCAGCCTTCGCCGCTTCCCCGGGTTTCTTAAACCAGCCAACGTAAATGAGACATGCTGAAGTTAATGCCGGCAGGATGATCTGGACACGATTGAGCTTGCGGGTGATGGGGATCCCAAACAGTTTGAAGGGTAGAATGCCGCTTAAAGCAAACGAAGCATGAACGATGGATTCCCAGGCTGTCACCCCGGCACAGAATTTAGCCAGTTCTTTGTACATGATAATGCTCCCTCCTCCATGGATAATAATCAGTTATTACGCTTTCATCAGACAATCAACTTTCTATCTTGATTCTTAACTCCATTATAGTCCTCTCCCTGGGATATTTATATCTTAGGACCCTGGGTGGGATGCAAAGTGTATTTGGCAGTGTCTGGGCATCAAGGTTCGGTTTAACCCTATCCATGGATACTCTCCCTCGGTCCAGAAAGGACCCACTGGCAGCCAATAGAATCTTCCGGGTACCCCTTGATCAGGTCTGCGCATAGTAAGAACGAATCCCCTGGGGCTGGTACCATGGATCTCTTTAGCTGTAACCGACAGCACATGTATGGATCGAATCACCTCTCAAATCTCTCGTCGAATTACTGATCGAATTACTGATCGAGTCACTGGTTTATAAAAATCTTGCCAACCCCTTAAAATCCGCCTGGTCTTACGTTAAGATAGAACCAGGGACTGACAACGAAAGCCTTAGCCTTATCGAGGCACATGAACTGATCCGGCACCCAGTACTGGTTAAATTGCAGGAACTGTATCTGTTCTATGTTCTTATTCAATCATTTGAACACAACGGCTGCATTCCATTAATCATCTATTTGACCCTGCCCAACAGAACCGATTCCGTCGATTAAATCGACTGAATTGATTTAATTCAACTGAATCGACGAAATCGGTTCAGCGACTAAGAAAACTCTAAATCAACGATAATACTTCAACACTACAACAAGAAATTCAGGAGGAATCGACATGCTTAAAGTTGATCAGAAGAGGCTGGCTCGGCGCATTGAGGAACTTGCTCAATTCGGCGGCTCAGACCGGGGAATGAACCGTTACGCCTATACCAAAGAGGAAGACCAGG
>CAZOTM010000148.1:0-5551 GCA_964582675.1 uncultured Clostridiaceae bacterium | reverse complement strand
TTATGCATTAATTATACCGTGAGACGTGGTTGTTTTGGAATTAATCATCGTTTCCCTAGGAGTTGTTCGATTCAGGAGGTGAGCTATGAACCTGTCTTCAATTTTGATCAATGATACCATAAAAGTGATTTCAGTCATCGGTGCCGGTGGCAAGACGAATTTTTTAAGGACCCTGGCTGCGGAAAACCGGGATACCAAGAAAATCCTTTTGACCAGTACGGTCAACATGGAACGGATCCCCGAATCAGAGGTGGATTTTATTGATTATGAGTATCGGGATGATTATTTGCTGTGTGATTTTAATACCCATGGGGTTTATGTATTATCCCAGGATCTGGATAATACCAACCGGATGAGGGGACTGCAGCTGTCTGAGATCGATGAACAGATTCCCTGTTTTTCCCTGTCGCTGATCGAATGCGATCAGTCCATGCAAAGGAATTTAAAAGCCTGGCGGGAAAATGAACCGATCATTTCCGAGCTCACCGATATGACGGTGGGATTACTGGATATTTCGGCCATCGGCCGCATCGTAAATGTGGATAACATCCACAATCTGGATATTTTCATTGATCTGACCGGCAAGGAAGCCGGCTCGGTTATTTCCAAAGATGATTTGATCCAGATGGTGGTCCACCCGGACATGATGTTCAAGGGGGCCAAGGGCACAAAAGTACTGTTTGTCAATAAAGCCGAGGGCACCTATCTGAAGGGCTTGGCCCACGGACTGGCCGCGGAGCTTAAAGACAGCTCCATCGACATCATCATTGTCGGATCACTGCTGAAAAAACACTACGAAGTGATCAAGGGGAACCAGCCTTGAAGTATTTGATCGCCGCTGATATCCACGCCAATCTGGAAGCCTTTCAGGCAGTCCTGAATTCTGCCGCCTTCGATCAGTTGATCATTCCCGGGGATCTGTTGGGCTATGGCCCCTTCCCCAACGAATGTGTCCAATTGGCTGTCCAATACGGGGCCATCGCAGTCCTGGGCAACCACGAGGCAGCGCTCATCGATCCTTTGAGGGCAGACAACTTTAACCCCCTGGCCCGCAGAGCCCTGGATTTTACGGGAATTATCCTCCGGACTGAAAATCTTGAATATATCAAATCTCTGAAGTATGAAACGATCCACGACGGGTTCTATGTGACCCACGGCTCGCCCTATCAGCCGGAACGGTTTGATTATCTCCACGGCGCACAGTTCCGGTCAGCCGAGACCCATCTGGCGTTTAAACGGCTGGAGAGACTCGGCATAACCATCGCCTTTGCTGCCCATACCCATGTCCCGGGGATCTTTACCTACCGCAGCCATTCCGTCCGCTACCAGTCCCTCCAGCCCGACTTGCCCGTCGAGTTGACAGGTCCCGGGATTTATCTGATCAACCCCGGGAGTGTCGGACAGCCGCGCAATCTCATCCCGGAAGCCCAGTGTGTCATCTATGACGATGCTGCAGGGACCGTCCTTTTAAAAGCCTGCAGTTATTCCCGGGAAGCCTACCAGGCGAAGATCCAGGAATACGGCCTGCCGGATGCCCTCTGGCAAAGGCTGGAAAAGGGCATCTGACGGGAGTCCATGCCGGATGGTTGACCCCTTGATTTTTTAAAACCAGCGCAAAAACAGCCTGCCTGATCCAGGATCAAGGCAGGCCGTTTTAATCTTGGGATTACGGCGTTAATAATAAAGGGCTCACTGGGGCAGGCTGTCTTGGGCGCCCATTTTAATGGCGGCAGCCGTGATCGCCTGGTAATTGCTTTCGTAGAGATCCAGCAAGGACTGGGAATAATCGTAAAGCTTGATTTTTACCGGCGTCAGCTGGTACTTGTTGATATCGTCCGCATACTTGCTGATGGCAACATCCTCAGTGTATAGAAACAGATCAATGGTTTTACTTTCAAGGCTGGCATCTTTCGTGGCATTGGCCGTCGTAGCGGCTTTCGTGGTATTGGAAGCATTGGCGGCAATGCCGGGGATGAGTCCCCCCTTTTCCTCATCGGCCTTAAAGTCCATGATATTAATGTGGGGCACTTTATATTCCTGAGAGATATACTGGGTCATTTCGTTGTCTGAAATGAAGCGGATGTTTTTATTGGCCTCCATAAAGGATCGGATTTTTTTCTGAAACTTGTCGATTTCCTTGGACAGGGCATCAAATGTCCCCTCGTAGTCTTTCTTCCTGGCATTGTCCAGTTCCAGCAGATTGTTTTTTATACTGGACAAGACGATTTTATAATTGGTGGAATTGGTCAGGTAGTAGTAATTTTCCTTATCCAGCTTGTTCACCTTGTAACGGGCGATATCGATCCCCCGGCTCAAATTGACTACATCCAGGGCATTGCGATCCACGTCCTCCAGGAATTTATCGATAAACGGCTCATAATCGGCTCCCAGATACAGGAAGGAATCATATAAGCCATCCTCATAAAAACGATAGTATGGGGTGAAGGTCTTCAAGGTGGTTGCGGCGTTGACCATGGTATCAACGGTGTGATAGTCCGAGGTAAACAGTCGGACGATCTGCTGGAGCATTCGATTGGTGGTCAGGATCCTCAGACTCCTGGCCGCCGGTCCGCCGGAGGCAGTGGTCAAAGGGGTACGGGTACCTGACCCGTCCGTGGCAGAGGAAGAGACCACCGTACAGCCGGTTAAAGCAACAGCTAAAGTCAGCAGGATGACCAGCCGATTTAACTGCGGTCGGTTAATATTAATATTATTATTCATATTTTTTCCTTTGGTCTTAAGATGGTTGTATTATATAATAAACAGTGATTAAACAAATGACAAAATTATGAATAAACAAAAATGAGAGAAAGCAAAGATAAAACGATGGAATTTATAACATATTCACCAGAAGAAACCATGGCTGTCGGCGGTAAACTGGCAGGCTATTTGAATAAAGGGGATATCATCCTGTTAAACGGAACCCTGGGCGCCGGAAAAACCCATTTTGTCAAAGGCCTGGCCAAGGGGCTGGGAATCGCCGACCATGTAACCTCCCCCACCTTTACCATTGAGAATATTTATCGGGGAACCGACTATACCTTGAATCATTTTGATGTTTACCGGGTGAACGACGAAGCAGAAATTTTAGATCTTGGGTTTGAGGAAGCCATTTACTCGGATGCCATATCCGTCATCGAATGGTCAGATCTCATCCCGGGCATCCTGCCGAATGAATTTATCCGGGTGGATATAACCGCCGATGGGGTGGATGAAGGAAAACGAACCATCCGGATCGCCTGGTCAAAAGGCCAGAACTTTGCCAAGGAGGGACTGTAATGCTCATATTGGCGGTGGATACATCAGGCAGCAATTGCTCCTGTGCCCTGCTCCAGGATGATATCCTGATCGGGGAAACGAATGTGAATTATGACAAGCAGCATTCAGTGGTTTTGATGCCGATGATGGCGGAAATGTTCCAGCGGGTCAATTTAAAGCCGGCGGACCTGACCCACCTGGCAGTGGATGTTGGGCCTGGCTCATTTACTGGCTTAAGGATCGGCATCTCGGTCTTAAAAGCCATGAGCCAGGCTCTCCAAATCCCCTTGTACTCCTTTGATTCCTTTGCGGTCTACGCCGAAGCTGTGAAATATTTCCAGGGGGCTATTCTGACCGTTTCCGATGCCCTGCGCGGTACTTTTTATACCAGGCTGTTCCAATCGGATGGCAGGGAGCTGACCCCCCTAAGCGGTGGGGAAGTCCGGGATATGGAGGAGATCAAAGACCTCCTTGCCGGACCGGCCAAGGCAATGAAGCTGTTGATCACCGGGGATGGGTTGGTTAAACAGCGGACTTTATTTGCCGCCGCCTTTCCGGAGGCCGCCTTGACGGATAACCGCCAAAATCTGGCCTATGCATCAGCCTTGGCGAAATTGGCGCAGGTTGAAATTTTAGGGGAGGTGGCGCCGGAAGGCGGGACGACTCCCCTGTATATGAGAAAGCCGCAGGCAGTGCGGGAATATGAGGCAAAACATGGCAAATTCAATGACAATATCTGAAATGCGGCTGACTGATGTGGACCGACTCTACGAGATTTCCATGGACAGCTTCTCGAAACCCTGGTCCCTCAACGCCATTCAGGAAGAATATTATAACGAAATGGCCTATTACCTGGTAGCCCGGGATGAACATGAGGTGGCCCAGGGCTTTGCCGGCGCCTGGCTGGTGTTCAATGAAGTCCAGATCACCAATATCGCTGTGGCCAAAGACCAGCGGGGCAAGGGGATCGCCGAAATGCTGTTGCGGCAGCTGATTACGGAAATGCAGGCAAAAAATATGGACCTGATTTTTTTGGAAGTCCGGATCTCCAACCATCCTGCCCGCAAACTTTATGAAAAGATGGGCTTCGTCTACACGGGAAAGCGCAACAGCTTCTACGATGACAATGAAGATGCCCTGTTGATGACCAGGTTTTTAAAAAACCAGGCGGAGGTCAAACATTTCGATCCCCGCAAAATGTAAGAGATGCAAAATGCAGGCCTGGAAAATGTATGCCTGCCGGCTGGATTGATTAACGAACAAACAAACTGATTGCTTGACCAGTTGAACCAAAGCCCAAAAAATGGCGGAGCCGCCACGATCCAGAACGGATCGTGGCGGCTCCTGTAATGTTTTTTGGAAGGGTTCTATTTAAGTCAGCTTCTGACAGCTTTTGTCAGCTTGTTTGTCTCGGTCATCCGCTGATTCTTCCAGGCTTCTTTGTTCAGGAAGGAACCAAGTTTGGAGTAAATCAAGGCGGAAGTTACGGACAGGACGACACCCTTGATCAGGTTGAAGAGAGGCACTGCCTGATAGAGGTAGGCGTTATAGGCTGCATCCCCTCCCGGGAAAGCGCCATTAAAGAATAATTTGATATACATGGGCAGAAGGATGAACCGGTTGGACAAAAAACCTGTGAGGATGAGGGTCATGGTGGCAGCCCCCAGGCCGACGATCAAGCCTTTGACAGATTTGTTTTTCTTATAAATTGCTGATGCCACGACTACGAAGGAACCTACCATGATCAGATTGGCGATTTGTCCCACACCGCCGGTGGTGGAACCCTGGATGGCGATGACCAAAACCTGGAGAAGTCCGGTGAGGAGCAGTCCGAAGGTAGGTCCGAAGGCCAAACCGGCTACCAGGATGGGAACTGCGGATAAATCAAGTTTGAGCCAGGTGTTGCCGGGGATGATCGCAAATTCGAGATAGGTCAGTACAAAAGCCAGTGCCAGCAACAGTGCGCCTTTTACCATGGTGTTGGTCGATTTCGATGTGTTTGTCATAATAATGCCTCCTAAGCACTATCTTCAGTGGATCGCTCAAAAACAAAAAACTCTGATAAATAAATATCAGAGCACAAATTGCTTGTGAAACAATCCATCTTCTTCCATCCAGACTATACTGTCGGCTCCGAAATCGAATCGGATCAGCCAAAAAGGCTCGCGGGCTATACCGCCGGTGGGGACTTACACCCCGCCCTGAAGATATATTAAATTTTATGTCTTTATTATACAGTCTCATCACCGATCTGGCAATAGCCTACAGAAAAATTTATCGAAACCGGGAGGTG